>JAUZRN010000037.1 GCA_030950375.1 Rhodothermus sp.
TAAACCCATCCAATCCCAGCCGCTTATCCCACACGGAGAGGTAGGGCACGGCATCGGCACGCGCCAGTCCCCGGCTATTGAGGGCCATCCAGAGGCTGCCCTGACGATCGACGTACACATAGTTCACCCAGCTGTCCGACAGACCGACCGCTTCGTCGATAACCTGCACGATCCGGCCCTCTCGATCAATGATAAACACGCCCCCACCCAGCGTGGCCAGTGCAAAGAATCCACCGGGCATGGCCGTTCCATGATAGAGTGGATAGGTTCGGAGCAGCGGTTCAACCTCGCTGGGTAGATGCCGGAATGTGCGACCGTCATAAAGCCAGAGTCCTGCTTCCCGGGTGACAATCAGAATCCGATCTGCGTCGTACGGCATCATGGCATAGATACGCCGATGGGCAAAGCGCTCCCCCCCGGGCACCAGCCACAGCGAATCGCCTACAACGGTCTGCAGTCCGATGCTATCCTGCCGCACATAAAAGCGCCCCCGCACAGTAAAGGCCGTGTGGAAGTACGTGCGTGGCCGCCATACATGCATCGTGTCCCCGTCCCAGCGAAAGAGCCGCGCATGCGTCTGAAAATAAACCCCGTCAGGCGTCACCCGTGTGGCCCATACGTCCCAGAATTTTCGGTCTGTCGAATCGGCAATTGCAGATACCAGCGACGTGTAGCGCAGCCTGCCCAGCGAGTCGGGCCAGAAATAGCCAAAATCCCCCTGAGCCCCCACGTAGAGCCGTCCGGTCGTGTCCACATCCAGCGAGCGAACCACCGTTTTATTGACAACTTGATATGTCCGCCATCGCACGCCATCAAATTCCAGCACGCCGTCTACATTCCCTACATAGATCACGCCACGTTGGTCCTGCACGATCGCCCAGTTCTGCGGAAATTGCCCGTAGTCCTGAGGGGCATAGTGCTGCAGGTAGAGCGGCAAGCCGACCTCAAGCCGGTAAGAGACTTCCTGCGCCTGCAGCATGCCTGTAATTGACAGTCCGCCGAGCAGCAGCAGGAATCCCCGGCCGATAGTGCACAGCAACAGGTGCCCAATTGTCCGATGGCGCTGTGGTTGATATGCGTATGCCATGCCAGCAGTGCGTTGCCCTGCTACAGTATCGGGAAATTCAGCCATGAACTCAAGTATCCTTTCTGGTCGCCTACCGGGCATCTATGGACGACTCTGGAACAAGGATTAATCCAGCTATCCCATAGCTCTTTTAGTCTTTTTTACCATCTTTCGATCTATTCTCAGCGAAAATGATCCTATCCCTTGCGCTGATCTGCTCATCTTGTTCATGATTGTTTTTGGGTTTGTGTTGAGGTGAGGCCTCATCCATTCACCCCAACCCTAAAGTACCATGAAGAAGTTGTTCAAACTCATGGCCATGCTGGCTGTGCCGGCATTGTTGCTGAGCGGCTCGTTGACGTTGTCGGGCTGCAGCTCGGATGCCCTGACAGGACCGGTTGTTATGGACGATAGTGGTGGTAATAACGGAGGCGGTTCAACAACTATTGGAGCTGGACATAATAACTATGGTGGTAATAATGGTGGTGGCTCCACAACCATTGGCGCTGGACATAACAACTAACTGAAAGACTACTGTCTTCTGCATTGCCCGGCCTCCAGGGGGGGCCGGGTTTTTTATTGCATCGGGGCGAAAGGTGGGGTATCTTGGGTCGGGTAGGTCGTTGCACATCGAGCATGTCGCGCGTTGATGTCTGCTTTGCGCTGGTCGGATCGATTCCCCACAACAGCCGGGCGTTGCGGCAGCTTCGGGCGCTTGTAGATATGGGGCTTCGGATCGAGGCTATTGGCGTTGCGCCGCCGGCCCCCCTGCCAGCCGACCTGCGTGATGCAGTCCATTACCGGACACTCCCCCCTCCAACAGCAACCGGACCGCGGTTCTTCTGGCAGGTGCATCGGCAGCTCAGGGCCGCTGTCGTGTCCTGCATCGCCCGGATCTACCATGCCAGTGATCTGTACGTACTGCCGGCCCTGGCGGCAGCTGCCCGACGTCATGGCGGACGGCTGGTATTCGATGTGCGGGAGCGGTATCCATATGTGGCCGGCACGGCGGGCCGCCCTGTGCGCCAGCACTTCTGGAAACTGGTAGAACGCCATTACATCCACCGTGCCGATCTGGTACTGACGGTCAGCGACGGCATTGCCAATCACCTGGTACAGGACTACAACATCACGCCCCCGCTGATCCTGTACAATGCTCCGGCAATACCCGCCAGCGTTTCACCGGCCCTTTCCCTGCGACGACGTTTGCAGCTTTCTGATCGTGCTGTACTGTTTCTTTATCAGGGACAGCTGCGGCCGGACCGGGGATGCCTGCTTCCGTTGGAAGTGCTATCCGACGTGCCTGCGGCTGTGCTGGTCTATCTGGGTGACGGACCGCTGGCGCCGGCCATCCGGGAACGTGCCGCAGCGCTGGAGGTGGCCGACCGCGTATATCTACTCCCTCCTGTATTGCCCGACGAATTGCTGGCTGTCACAGCCTCGGCCGATATCGGACTTGTATTGCTCGAAGACACCTGTCTGAATCACCGGCTGGCGCTGCCCAACAAGCTCTTCGAGTACCTGGCAGCCGGCGTGCCTGTCCTGGTCAGCGATCTGCCTGAGCTTCGTCGCGTAGTGGAAACCTATGGGGTAGGCTATGTCGTTGATACTCACAATCGCGAAGCGCTTACAGCCGCTATGCGACGGCTTGCTGAAGATGCTTCCCTGAGGCGTCGACTGGCGGCGCGCACGCGTGTAGCCTTTGCAGCACATAGCTGGACCCGCCTGGTTTCCCGTTTTCAAGAAGCTTACCGGAATCTGTTATGCGATATGTAATACTCTCTGGTTGGCTGAGTCTGATCGTCCTCCTTTCACAGACGGTTCAGGCCCAATCCTCGCTATTTGACCCCTCGATCACGGCTCCGATTGGATGGGTGCGGGTGGAAGAAGCCATGGCCGCAGCAGCCAACAGCGGCAAAAAGGTGCTGATCGATATTTCAGCGCCCTGGTGTCCCTGGTGCCGTCGCATGCAAAAAGAAGTCTACGCCGATTCAACGGTAGCGGCCTACCTGAAGGCGCATTTTGAATATGCCCGGCTCAATGGCGAAGATACCGAACGTAAGCTTACTTTCCGTGGCTATGAACTGACCGAGGCCGAGCTGGCCCAGGCGCTGGGGCTTTCAGGCTATCCGACCACCGTCTTCCTGGAACCGGACGGCACCTACATCACACGCGTGCCTGGCTTTGTGCCCACCGAGACGTTTCTGCAGATTCTACGCTTCATTGGCTCAGAAGCCTATCGCACGCAGAGCTTCGAGGAATTCATGCAACAACAGCGCTGACCCGGTTTCTTTTAAATCCTGGCGAAGAACTTCGGGCTGGAATGGCTTCGCCGGCTGAAGCCTTTCGTTCCACGATAGCCTTCTATGCAAGAGAAAGCAAAGGAGCGTGTTGTGCCTCTGGGGTCAGCTTCTCATCGGGTTTAGGTTTAGGCGTACCCCTTCCGCCACGTGTCGATAGCTCTCTTCGAGAGGCAGCGCAAAAAACTGATGTCCCCAACCCTTGGCCTGCTACAGGCAAATATCCCCTCAGGCCCTTCGGGCCTGCTCCCCCTCGAAGGAAGAGCAAAGCTCCTGGTGCAGCAACGAAATGCTTAGCCAGCCTCATCGGTCTACTCCTGTAGCCGAGCTTCGAGACAGCTCCCCATCGGTCTGGGCTTCAGGGCAATGAACCGGAGACTTTTACGCGACGGTATGTGACGTACAGGATCACTCCTTCCCTCTCAGCGATAAACAGCCACCGAGCTACGCGACGTCGTAAGAATCGCCCGCTCTTTCTCGTAGAGGCCTGCCCTGAAAAACAACAGGGCCCTGCCCCGTGAGGGCCAGGGCCCTCCGTTTGGCCGTTGCGTTTTTGCATTCAAGCGTTATTCGCTTCCTTCTTCAGGTAGCCTTGCTGATAGAGATAATCGAGAATTTTCTCAACGCACTGCTCGACCGTCTCTTCTGTCGTACGACAGACGACTTCCGGGTTTGAGGGGGGCTCGTAGGGATCGTCGATGCCTGTAAAGCCCTTAATAAGGCCGGCGCGTGCTTTAGCGTAGAGTCCCTTGACGTCGCGCTGCTCGCATACTTCGAGCGGTGTATCGACAAAAACTTCGATATAACCGCCGACACTACTGATGAGCTGGCGGTTGTACTGCCGGTCTGCTTCGTAAGGAGCAATTGGTGCACAGATTGCAATGCCTCGGTGTTTGGTGATCTCGCTGGCCACGTAGCCAATGCGTCGCACGTTGGTGGAGCGATCTTCACGGGAGAAGCCCAATCCTTTGCTCAGATGCGTACGCACCACATCCCCGTCAAGGAGCGTAACCGGCCGTCCGGTCAGCTCTAACAGGCGCGTCATCAGCGCGTTGGCAATGGTTGACTTCCCCGAGCCGGACAGGCCTGTAAAGAAGACGGTGAAGCCCTGTTGATGGCGCGGCGGATGCGTGCGACGCAACTCGGCCACGACCTCCGGGTAAGAAAACCATTCGGGAATATCCTCACCTGCGGCCAGGCGCCGTCGTAGCTCGGTGCCGGAGATGCTCAGTGTCCGCTCGCCTTCCTTGACCTCGTCGATCGGTTTATAGGTGTCCAGCTCTGGCACATACACCATCAGCTTGAAGGGGACCACACCGATGCCCAGTTCGTCCTGGTACTGCTGAACCAGCTCCTGGGCGTCGTAGGGGCCATAAAACGGTTTGCCGCTGGAATCTTTGCCTGGTCCGGCATGGTCACGACCGATGATCAGGTGGGTGCAGCCGTAGTTTTTACGGATAATGGCATGCCAGATCGCCTCGCGAGGCCCGCCCATCCGCATGGCCAGCGGCAGTAGGCTCAGCATAGCCCGGCCTTCGGGATAGTACTTGAGCAGTTTCCGGTAGCATCGCACCCGCGTGTAGTAATCAATGTCGCCAGGTTTTGTCATGCCCACCACTGGATGGATGAGCAGATGGCCACCGACTTCCTCAGCAGCACGGTCGGTCAGCTCCTTGTGGGCCCGGTGCATGGGATTGCGCGTCTGAAACGCTACGATCCGCTCCCATCCTCGTCGTTCAAACTCGGCCCGTAGCTGGGCCGGTGTATGGCGCAACGCTTTGAAATCGTAATGTACCGGGAGCTGGACACCGCTGAGCGTACCGCCTACGTAGTAATCGCCAGCCTCATGCATCAGGTACGCCACCGCCGGATGTTCCGTACTCGTGGTGCCAAAGACCAGACGGGCCTCTCGCTCCTTGTCGGGTTGCCACACGTCCTCGACCTGCATCACAGCCAGTAGCAGGCCGGTCGGATCTCGCAGCGCCACTTCGTCGCCGGGGTTCAGCGTACGAGCCACTGCTTCCGAAACGTCCAGCGTAATCGGGATGGGCCAGAGGATACCGCTTTGCAGGCGCATCTCCTCGACGACCCGGTTGTAGTCGGCCCGATTCATAAAGCCGCGCAGCGGCGAAAAGCCTCCGTTCAGTAGCAGCTCAAGGTCGCAGAGCTGTCGGGGTGTAAGCGTAATCGAAGGCAACGTCAGCGCTTTTTCCTTGAGCGTCTGGCGTTCCTCTTCGGGAACGATCAGCTCGCAGAGGACCCCGCCGTGTGGCTCAATGAGTGTGGTAGTAGGCATAGGTACACGCTTTCAGGTTTGGGTTAAACAATACAGTTTTACAGCCAGATCAACGAAATCATGGTCAGACCAACGATGAAAACCAGCGCAGCGACCGGGGCACCTGCTCTCAGGTAGTCATGGAAGCGATAGCCTCCGGCCGACATAACCATCAGGTTGGTCTGGTAGCCAATAGGCGTCAGGAAGCTGGCCGAGGCGGCCACAGCCACTGTGATGGCAAAGGCGCGAGGTTCCAGGCCCAGTTCGGTAGCCACCGCCAGCGCCACCGGCAGCATGAGAGCGGCGGCCGCGTTGTTGGTAAACAGTTCGGTCAGGGTCATGGTGGCCAGGTAGAGCATTGCCAGAGCCGCCATCGGTCCCAGCTCGGCTGTCAGCGTTACCAGTCCATGCCCCAGGGCAGTCGCCAGTCCAGAGTGGCTGACGGCCTGGCCGATACCCAGAGCCGCCGCAATTACCACCAGCACCTGCAGGTCGAGGGCCTGCCGTGCTTCATTGCCTGAGAGGCAACGCGTCAGCACCATTCCGAGAGCCGCTGCAAAGGCAGCCGTCACCAGCGGCATCCATCCCAGCCCGGCCAGCAGGACCATCCCCACAAAGATCGCCAGGGCGACCGGTGCATGGCGAGGGCGTGGCCGGGGTCGCTCGGGGCTTCGTGGTGCAACCAGATAAAACTCATCGCGTCGGGCATTCCAGCGCCGGTCAAATCCGTCGCGGGCTTCAATCAGGAGCAGATCACCGGCCTCGATAGGAATGCGCCCCAGCGAACCCACAATGCGCTGTCCCTGCCGCTGAATGCCCAGCACTACGCCACCGTACTGCTCCCGGAATTGCACCTCCCGAAGCGTCTTGCCTACCAGGTTCGATGAAGGTGCCACCACGGCCTCAAACAGCGGAAGCGCCTGGGTGGGATCTTCCTCGACGGCGGGCAGCGCACGCTCCAGCCCTGTGCGCTCCAGCAGCCGTTCGATCATCCGAGCCGATCCCACAAACGTCAGGAGATCCCCTCCCTGGAGCGTCTGCTCCGGTGCGGCAGGAATAACCCGTCCGCCCCGCCGAATGTGTACCAGATAGGCCTCGCCCAGCGCCCGCAGACCGGCCTCTTCTACCGTCTTGCCTTCCAGATGACCTCCAGGCGTCACCCGCAACTCGAACAGGCAATCTCGCAATCCTTCCTCAAAGCTTCCCTGATCACACCGACGATCTGGCAGCAGCCGATGCCCTACCAGCGCAAAAAACAAGATGACCGTCACGGTTACGGGCAACCCCACCCAGAGCAGATCAAACATACGCAGGCCTGGCAACCCGGCCTGGATCATCAGGCCCGAAATGACCAGGTTTGTAGAGGTGCCGATCAGCGTGATCATCCCGCCTACGATGGCCGCATACGATAGCGGGAGAAGCAGCTTGGAAGGCGCCACATTGTGCCGCGCGGCCCATTGTTGTACGCGCGGCATCAGCATAGCCACAATAGGCGTGTTGTTCAAAAAGGCGGAAAGAGCCGAAACCGGCGCCATTAACCGCAAGACAGCCAGGCCGATCGCCGCATGGCGGGGAAAGAGCAAACGATCGACAAATGCCAGCGCCTCGGTGCGCTGCAGTCCGGCCGCTACCACAAACAGCGCAGCGATCGTCAGCACCGCCGGATTCGAAAAACCTGCGAACGCCTCCTGCGGCGTCAGGACACCAGTAAGCAACAACCCCCCCAGCGTACCCAGAAAGATCAGGTCCGGGCGCGCCATTTCTCGCACCAGCGCCACCACCATGACAACGATGGCTGCCAGCGTAACCCAGGCCTGCCATCCCAGCGCTTCCATGACCCGATCCTGCTACAACATCCCATGGTTAGCTGCCGGTCAATCCCAGCCGCTGCTTGAAATATTCCAGCGTACGCCGCAATCCTTCCCGCCGACTCACTTTTGGTTCCCAGCCCAGCACCCGACGGGCCAGGGAGATGTCGGGCTGCCGCACCTTCGGATCGTCGGCCGGCAACGGCTTGAAGATGATCTCACTTTTGCTGCCGGTCAGCTCAATGATTTCTCTGGCGAATTCCAGAATGGAGATCTCTTCGGGGTTCCCGATATTGACGGGCCCAACGTAATTACTCATCAGGAGGCGATAGATGCCCTCGACCAGATCGTCGATGTACTGGAACGAGCGGGTCTGGCTGCCATCACCATAAACCGTAAGCGGCTCGCCTTTGAGCGCCTGCGTCATGAACGTTGGCAGCGCTCGCCCATCGTCGAGCCGCATCCGAGGGCCGTAGGTGTTAAAGATCCGAACGATGCGCACCTCGACGCCGTGGTAGCGATGATAGGCCATCGTGATGGCCTCGGCAAACCGCTTGGCTTCATCGTAGACGCCCCGTAACCCGACTGGATTCACGTTGCCCCAGTAGTCCTCAGGCTGCGGATGCACCAGCGGATCGCCATACACCTCGCTGGTCGAGGCCAGCAGAAAGCGGGCGCCTTTGGCCTTGGCCAATCCCAGGGCCTTGTGTGTTCCCAGCGCTCCTACTTTAAGCGTCTGGATCGGATACTTCAGATAGTCGGCCGGAGAAGCCGGACTGGCAAAGTGCAGCACATAGTCGAGCGGTCCCTCCACGTAGATGAAGTTGGTGACATCATGATGGATGAAATGGAACCGCTCGTGGCCGATCAGATGCGCAATATTATCCGGAGAGCCCGTAATAAAGTTATCCATGCAGATCACTTCATGGCCTTCGGCCAGGAATCGCTCGCATAGATGCGATCCGATGAATCCGGCTCCCCCCGTTATGAGCGTACGCGGTGGACGATTCATGCGCCTTCCTTTCCATCGGTGGTGCTGGTGGCCAGAAGCGCGCGTTCAGGATTGGCATGCGGTGGATAGTGTGGCCGGCCGATCGAGTAATATTCAAAACCCATCTCGGCCATGCGCTTCGGATGATACAGATTACGGCCATCAAAGATCAGCGGCCGCGCCAGTCGATCCCGCATGCGCTGGAAGTCCGGACGGCGGAATTCGTTCCATTCCGTGCAGATGATCAATGCCTCGGCCCCCTCAAGCGCCTCATACATACCCGGAGCATATTGAATCGCTTCACCAAAGACAGCCCGCGTATTTTCCATGGCTTCCGGATCAAAGACCACAAGGTCAGCGCCGTACGCCAGCAGCTTGCGAATGATAACATGCGCCGGCGCTTCGCGTACATCGTCGGTATTGGCCTTAAAGGCCAGTCCCCAGATGGCCAGCCGCCGACCTTCAAGCTGTCCGTTAAAGCGGGCATAGACGCGTTCGGCCAGCAACTGCCGCTGACGTTCGTTGACCTCAAGCACCGCCTTCAGAATCTGAAATTCATAGCCGTATGCCTCAGCCGTGCGGGCCAGCGCTTTGACATCCTTAGGAAAGCAGCTGCCGCCAAAGCCAATGCCTGCATACAGGAATTGCTTGCCAATCCGGCTGTCGAGTCCAATTCCACGCCGCACCTCATCGACGTTAGCCCCGACACGTTCGCACACATTGGCAATTTCGTTCATAAACGTAATCTTTGTGGCCAGGAAAGCATTGGCGGCATACTTGGTCATTTCCGAACTGCGTTCATCCATGACCAGAATGGGATTGCCCTGGCGTACGAACGGCTCGTAGAGTTGCGTCATGATCTCGGCCGCGCGCGGACTCCGCGTGCCGATGATCACACGCTCGGGCTTCATAAAATCATCGACAGCCACTCCCTCCCGGAGAAATTCAGGATTGGAGACCACATCGAACTGCTCCTCGGCCTTCAGGCCATGGGCTTCGAAAATTTCCCGCACACGATCGGCCGTCCCGACAGGTACTGTGCTCTTGTTGACAATGATCTTGTAGCCGGTCTCCGGATGCGCTGCCATCCACCGAGCAATCTGTTCCGCAACCCCCAGCACGTAAGAAAGATCAGCCGAACCATCATTGTCAGGTGGCGTGGGCAATGCCAGAAAGATCACTTCGCTTTCAGGTAAAGCCGCTTCCAGCGACGTGGTAAAGTGCAACCGCCCTTCTCGTCGGTTTCGCTCATAGTAAATTTCCAGACCAGGCTCAAAGATCGGCAGTTCTCCCCGGTTCAACCGATCAATTTTCTGCGCGTCAATGTCCACGCAGATCACTTCATTGCCCATCTCGGCAAAGCAGGTGCCCGTTACCAGGCCAACGTATCCTGTCCCAACAATGGCCAGCTTCATCGTTTGTCCTTATCGTTTAATGGATACAGCCAGATAAATCACTCCATCGTTCTAAGAAAAGCCATACGTCCCCTACCTGCATGCGCCTGTGGCGAATATGCCCCTGCACTTTTTGCGAGCTTTTATACAGCAATTTGACCTCTTAACGCGCCAACAAAGCATGAAGATGCCCTTGAATCGTAACTCCGTGGGCTTTTCACGAAATTCCTGTCTCTTCTATGACAGCAACCCTCCGAACAATCCGCTTATCCCCAGCAGGCCCAACAACACTACCCCCAGACATCCTTTACGTTGCTTCGTGATGGCAGTTACACGCGGCAATTGGCTATCGCGTTCAACGGTTGCCCGAGAGCGCAACGAACGGGTGCTTTGCCTGGATGTCTGTTGCTGCAGGCGCCGTTGTAACGCTTCGATCTGTCGGATCAACCGGATCAGCCGCGCGCTGGGTCCTCGCTGCTGCTCAATCCGTCGGGCCTGCTCAAATGCCTCCAGTGCCTGCTCCAGTTTGCCCTGTTCTGCGTAGAGTGTGCCCAACCGCTCGTAGGTAAAGCTCAGATCACAGCCTTCACGGGCGTTGGCTTCATAAAGCGCCTGGGCCTCAGCCTTACGGCCAGCCTTTTCCAGCGCCTCAGCCTGTTCATTGCGGGCAAACCAGTGCGCACGCTGTTTCATTACGAAGCACCGGATGAAGAGCGAAATGGGCGGCACAAGAATAAAAGCATACCGTATTTTTTACGGAAGCGTCGCAACTTGCATTGAGCCCTGCTCGTTCGCGCAACGCTTGCCTGTAGAGAAGCATCCCTGTCCATTGCGTTTCACCAAACCGGATCGAGATCTATGTTACATGCGGTCATTATGGCGGGCGGCATTGGCAGCCGCTTCTGGCCCAAGAGTCGTATCGACCATCCCAAGCAGTTTTTAAAAGTGTTCGGAGAAGCAACCCTGTTGCAGAACACGGTAGCTCGCCTGCAGGGCCTCATACCCCTTGAGCAATGCCATATCGTCACCCACCAGCGCTACGTGGAAAAAACACGCGAGCAATTGCCCACTCTACCCTCCGAAAACATTCTGGCCGAGCCTATCGGACGCAACACGGCCCCCTGCATCACCTATGCTGCCATCAGGCTGCTGGCTCAGGACCCTGATGCGCTCATGGTCGTGCTACCGGCTGACCACGTGATCCGCAATGTGCGGGCTTTCCATGAGACGCTGCGCGTCGCCATTGAAAAAGCTCAAGAACCAGGTACCCTGGTAACCATTGGCATCAAGCCCACCTACCCGGCCACCGGCTACGGCTATATTCAGTTCGAGGGCTCGGCCGAACACCTGTTCGAGGAGCTGCGGCCGTACCGGGTACGGACCTTTGCCGAAAAGCCGGATCTGGCTACAGCCGAACGCTTCCTGGACTCGGGCGACTTCCTCTGGAACAGCGGCATGTTTATCTGGCGTGCCGATGCGATCCTGGCCGAAGTGCAACGCTATCTACCAGATCTCTACGAAGCCTTTGCCCCGCTACAGCAGGCTATTGGCACCCCCGACGAACCCCGGCTCGTCGAACAGGCCTATCAAACCTGCCCCAGCATCTCCATCGACTACGGCGTAATGGAACGCTCCCAGAACGCCTGGGTCGTACCCGGTAATTTCGAGTGGAGTGACGTGGGTGACTGGCGCGCCGTTTACGACCTCAGCCCCAAAGATCAGCTGGGCAATGCGCTCAAGGGACAGGTTATCGTGCGCGACGCCAGCCGAAACTATGTGGATACGGACAAACGCCTCGTGGTACTCATCGGCATCCACGATACCGCCGTCATCGATACCGATGATGCCCTGCTGATCTGTAACCTCGACAGTACCCAGCAGGTGAAAAACGTCGTCGAATACCTCCAGGCCCACAACCTGGCGCAATATCTCTGAAAACGCGCTCCCACCCTCTTTGACGTACCGGCTATCTCCGGACGCCTCCAGGGCCCTTCCCGTTTACAACGGCGCAGGCTGCACAGGCCGCGCCGTTTTTTATGGTCCGTTCTTCACACATGCTTGACAACTTACCCGCATCCTTTGTCATCGCTCGACGTAAACTCATACGTCATTTAATGACCAATCAGTCACTTTTCGACCAGAAATTCATGGAAACCCCTGCGCTTTCCCGTAAAGAGCGCGAACGGCTCATGCGTCGACAGGCGATGCTGGAAGCAGCGCGAGCCGTTTTCGCAGAAAAAGGGTATGTCGATGCCACGCTGGACGAAATCGCCCAGCGCGCCGAGTTTGGCAAAGGCACGCTGTACAATTACTTCCCGGGAGGCAAAGACGAGCTGTTTTTTGCTGTCTTTGAAGAGATCTTCGCACAATTCCGTCAATTGATCGAGACGTCCTTTGCCGGGGCTTCCTCATTTCGGGAGGGGTTTGAGGCGTTTCTGCGGGCCAGCTTTCAATTCTTTGAGCAACACCGTGACATGCTTTTGCTCGTCACGCGGGAGTCACAGCGCATGCTTGTCAGCCCCGATCCAGAGCGAGCCGCCTTTTTCCAGCGCCATCATACCGCTTTTCTGCAGCTCCTGACCCGACACATTCAGACAGCCATCGAGCGGGGAGAAGTACGACCATTGCCGGCAGAGGCGGTGGCGCATACCATTCTGGGGAATCTGCACGGGCTGGCTATGCATCGCCTGCTCAAAGAGTGTGCGGTTGGTAAACCGGACCATCATCTCGGTACCACGGAAGAAGCTACCCGCTTTCTTTCGACGCTGCTGCTGGAAGGCTTATTGAACCGAACGCAATCCTCGGAAGCGCCATGAACATCCGTCGCTGGCACATTGCAGGGCTGGCTTTTTTTATGGCTACCTGGTCGCTGGAAGCACAGCCGCTTCATGCTCCTGATACTTCTCCCCAGCCTATCGTACTGACCCTGGAAGAAGCGATCCAGATCGCACTGGTTCAGAATCGTACGCTGCAACGTATCCGGCTGGATGTAGATAATGCTCAGGCTCAGGTGCGCGAGGCCTGGGGCCAGGTGCTCCCTCAGGTCAACCTGAGCGCTGACTATGCGCGCAATCTGAAAACCCCCAACCCTTTTGCCGGATCGGCAGCCGGTCGTTTCTTCCAGTCGTTGGGCTTCTTGGATTGGCTGGCCTACAACGAACGTGCCCGTACCGACAACAACCCGGATACCGAACCCATCTCCTTTGGCGAGTTCGTCGAGCGTCAGCAGCGGGGGCTACAAGAAGCTGGCATTCGGCCACGTGTTGGAGACAATCCCTTTGCCGTAGACAACCGGTTTACCGCTGGCATCACCATTGAACAGACGCTCTTCAGCAAAACCGCTTTTGCTGCCATCAAAGGGGCTGAAATCCTGAAGGAAATCAACCGGCGAGGCGCCACCCGACAGGAGCAATTACTGATTGATCAGGTGCGGCGGACTTTCTACGGAGCGCTACTGGCGCAGGAGCAAGCCCGCGTGATGGCTCAGAGCGTAGAACGCACCCGCGAGACGTGGCAGGAGACGATCCGGCGCGTTGCGCAGGGAGTTGCTCCCAAGTTTCAGCGCCTGAGCGTCGAAGTCGAACTGGCCAATCTGGAATCCCAGCTTATTCAGGCTCAGAACCAGGCAGCCCAGAGGCTGGATCAGCTAAAATTATTGCTGGGGATTCCCATCGAGCAGCCGCTCCAGCTCCGGGGAACGCTGGCGGTAACCGATCCGGGCCGTTATCAACAGATCTCGTTAGAGGAGGCCGTCGCTCTGGCACTGGAACGCCGACCGGACCTGGAGCAACTGCGCCTCCAGGTCAGATTGCGCGAGGTCGATCGGGAGCTGGCCCGTGCGGCCCGCTATCCGCGTCTGAGCGCTTTTGCCAGTTTGAGCTACATCGGCAATGTGCCGGACTATCGAACGATCGTGCTATCCGACCCCAACGATCCCTTCAAATTTTCTCAGCGTACCAACAATTTCTTTGCACGCGACTACTGGAATCCGTCGGTCAACATCGGCCTGCGGCTGACCTGGACCCTGTTTTCCGGCTTTCAGACGTCGGCCCGGGTACAGCAGCGACAGATAGCTGTCAAGCAGGCCGAACTCCAGTACCTGCAGCAACTGGAGCAGGTACGGCTGGAGGTCTTACAGGCATTACGTGATCTGGAAGCTGCCCGGAAGCGACTGGTCAGCCAGGAACGCAACGTGGAACGGGCCGAGCTGAACTATGAGCATGCCCGCATCCGTCTACGCGAGGGCGTGGCCAGTCCGCTGGAAGAGCGCGAGGCGTCCCAACAGCTGGATCAGAGTCGCCTCAACTATTTGCAGGCTGTTTACGACTATCTCACAGCACAGAGCGCTTTTGAGACGGCTGTGGGCCTGATTGCCTTACCCGGCGCGGAAGATCGCCTCATGCTGACGCTGCACAACAAAACCCGGTAGTTTTCTCAAGCTGGACCACCATGAAAACAATTATGCATCTAACCGGATGGATTCGCTGGACGGCCCTTGTGGGTTCTGTGCTGGTACTGCTAAATGGATGCGCATCGCCGGATGCTTCGGCGCCCGCATCGGATACGGCATTGGCTGCCGCCAAACGGCGCGTACGCGTTGAACTGCTTGAGCTGCATCCTACTCGGTTTGTGGACTGGATTGAGCTGACGGGCACGGTCGAAGCCATCTACGATGCCACGCTTTCAGCACAGGCTTCTGGTACCGTTGAGTACCTGGCCCCGCTGGGCCGGCAGGTCGAGGCAGGCGCTGTACTGGCGCGCCTGGATCAGACGCTGGCGCGTGCTGCGCTCAAGCAGGCCGAGGCGCAGCTGGCCAGTGCCCGGGCCGCTTACAAGCTGGCGTTGGACAATTTCCAGCGTCAGGAGCCGCTTTTTCGCGACTCGATCATCAGCGCCCTGGAGTTTGAGCACGTCCGGGCGCAGCGGGACCAGGCTGTGGCCCAGCTCCGCTTAGCCGAGGCAGCTCTTGAACAGGCCCGCAAGCAACTGGCCCACACGGTCATCAAAGCACCGTTTGCCGGAACCGTTGAGGCGCATTTTGTGGACGTGGGCGAGCAGATTGCTATAGGACAACCCGTGGTGCGCCTGGTCAACCTGCATAAGATGAAAGTGCGTGCGGGTGTCCCCGAACGCTATGCCCGTGACATCCATGTCGGTACCCCTGTCGAACTCCACTTTCAGACTTATGGACTGCCTCCCCAACAGGCAGTCGTCACGTTTGTAGGTAGCGCCATCGATCCGGCCAATCGCACCTTTCCTATAGAGGTGCAGCTGGACTCCTCCGGCGACCAGCTCAAGCCAGAGATGGTTGTACGCGTGCGCCTTGTCCGGCAGATACGTGACAGCGTAATGGTCGTCCCGCTGCCCGCTGTACTACGCGACGAGACCGGAACCAGTGTGTTCGTGGCCGACACGTCCAAGGCAGGGTTGGTCGCTCGTCAACGCTATGTAGTGCTGGGCCCTTCCTCTGGAGGTCTGGTAGTCGTTAGCCAGGGCCTTCACTTTGGCGAACGGGTGGTCGTGCTCGGACAGCATGATCTGGGCGACGGCGACCTGCTGGAAGTGCTGCAGACTTACACCCGTGCGACCCAGGCGGCCCATGCTACCACCGACAGCATCCGTACCCTTCAGACGCCGTAACCCAACTGGTTTGGAGCCATGAAAATCACCCATCTTGCCATACGACAGCGCACCACAATCCTCGTGTTGACCGTTTTACTGGCTGTCGGCGGGCTGGTCAGCTATCTGACCATTCCCAAAGAATCCTTCCCCTCCATCGAAATCCCCAACATCATCATTACGACGGTTTACCCCGGTGCCAGTCCGGAAGATATCGAATCGTTGATTACCAAGCCTATCGAAGAAGAGCTGCAGGGCATTACCGGCATTGACGAAATCCGCTCGACCTCGACGGAAGGGGTCTCGACCATTGTCGTGGAGTTTTTACCCGATCAGATTACGCTGGACGAGGCCTTCCAGAAGGTTCGGGATAAGGTGGACATTGCCAAGGCAAAGTTGCCCGAAGATGCTGAAGAACCGAATGTCCGCGAGATCGACCTGTCGGAACTGCCTATTATGACCATCAACCTGGCCGCGCCGTATGCCCTCTCCCGGCTGAAGGAAGTGGCCGAAAATCTGGCGGACGAGCTGGAAGCCTTGCCCGATGTGCTGGAAGCTACGGTCGTAGGTGGCCTGGAGCGCGAGGTACAGGTGAACGTCGATCGGGCCGCCCTGCAGGCCTATAACCTGACCTTTAACGATGTGGCCAATGCGATCCGCCAGGAAAATACGAACCTGCCAGGCGGCTCTATTGACGTAGATCGGCTCAACTACCTCGTACGTGTAGACGGTGAATTTGAAGCACCGGAAGAGATTAACAACATTGTGATCAAGGCACCGGGCGGCCGGCCCATCTATGTGCGCGACGTGGCTGAAGTGGTCTTCGGATACAAGGAGCGTGACAGTTATGCGTACCTGCGTGTGCTGCAGCGCGAAGCAAGCGGTCGTCTGGTGCCCGTCCATGCCGATACCGATGAGCCTCTACAGGTGGTAAGCCTGAGTATCCGTAAACGCTCGGGCGCCAACATCCTGGAAACAACCCAGGCCATCCGCCGGGTGCTTGATCGTTTCCCCTTCCCGACTGGCACGGAGGTGGTTATTACCGGCGATCAGAGCGAAGACGTCCGCGCACTCGTTCGAGATCTCGAAAATAATATCATCAGTGGGTTGATCTTTGTGGTCGCAGTGCTACTGTTCTTTCTGGGGGTGCGCACCGCAATGCTCGTAGGTCTTGCGATTCCGCTATCCATGTTTATCTCTTTCCTGGTTTTTCAAGCATTGGGCTACACACTCAACTTCGTCATACTTTTCTCTCTGATCATTGCACTGGGCATGCTCGTCGACAATGCCATTGTCATTGTCGAAAACATCTACCGCTTCCGGGAGCAGGGCTACAGCCGCTTCGAAGCCGCTCGATTGGCCACCGCCGAAGTAGGCGGAGCCGTGGTGGCGTCGACGGCCACCACGGTTGCGGCCTTTGCCCCTATGCTTTTCTGGCCTGGTATTATCGGCGAGTTCATGAGCTTTCTCCCGCTGACGCTCATCATCACGCTCACCTCATCCCTGTTCGTGGCTCTGGTGATCAATCCGGTATTGACGGGCTATTTTATGCGTATCGAAGGAGAAAAAGCCCCCCGCTTGCCTCGGCACGTGCGGCTCCTGACAGCTGGCATTGTGCTGGTACTGGGCCTGGTGTTGGGCCTGGCCAACTGGAAGACGCTGGTCGTGCTGGCCGTTGCCGTTCCGGTAATCTACCTGTTGCATAGGTTCCTTTTCAGCCCGATTGGCAACTGGTTTATTCATCAGGGCCTGCCAGGACTGATCCGGCGTTACCGTGCTTTTCTGAGCTGGATGCTGGAGCGTGACTACGCGGCACCCCGTGCCCTGCTGCGCAACACATTTACGCTGGGAAGTTTTACGCTGGGTGTGCTGCTGCTCGCACTGGGCAGCGGCCTTTCGGCGCTGCTGGGCGGTCCGTCCGGGATGGTCCTGATGCTCCCAGGATTCGTGCTTGCAGTAGTCGGTCTGATTGGCATCATCCTGCATACGCTGGAAACGCTCTTTCTGGGCGGTTGGGCAACCGTACGTGGCGGACTGATCTTCGCTGCTGTGGTCCTTGTCGTAACAGGCCTGATGTACCTGAGTCCACGTGAGGTGGCGCTCATCACCATTGTTGAGCTGCTGGCCCTGCCGCTGATCGTTGTACTCACTGGATTCCTGGGCGTCCTGCTAAACCGTCGCGGCCGCCGCTATCTGATTCTTACAGACAATCGGGCTCGTCTGCTCAACAGTGTGCTTGGCGCCCTTTTTGCGATTCTGGCCATGTTCGCCATATCTCCTACGGGCGTCGAATTCTTCCCGAAAACCGACCCCAACCAGATTCAGGTTACGCTAACGGCGCCGCTCGGCACCAACGTCGAAACGACCGATCGCATTGCACGCGAGGCGCTGAGGCGTATTGAACGGCTGCTGAGCGCACATCCCGAAGACCAGGCCAATGTCAAAAACATCCAGGTTAACGTGGGCGTGGGAGGCGACCGACGATTTGGGGGAGGTTCTTCCCAACCTGAGGTCGCTACGATTACCCTGGACCTGGTCGATTACGAAGATCGGGCGGTCTCCAGCCGTGAAACCCTCGTGCGTCTGCGGCAACAGCTCCAGGGCATCCCCGGGGTGACGCTTAAAATCGACCAGGATCGGATGGAACCGCCCACCGGACCTCCGGTGAACATTGAGATCTCCGGCCCGGACTTTAAAGAAATTGTGCGTATTACGACGGAGATCAAACAACGCCTGATCGAAGCCGCCGAAACAGGCCGCATCCCGGGGCTGGTGGACATTCGAGATAACCTGAATACTGGACGGCCGGAAGTGCGCGTGCGTATCGATCGGGAACGCGCCGGACGCTTCGGGCTGAGCACACAACAGATCGCCTCTACTGTACGGGCAGCCATCAATGGCATCGAAGCAGGCCAGTATCGCACCGGGGAAGATGAATATGACATTACGGTTCGGCTGCAGGAAGCCGATCGCCGCTCGCTGGAAAGCCTACGCAACCTGACCATCCTGCATGAAGGCCAACAGATTCCACTGGCAGCCGTCGCCGATTTTGAGCTGGGCGGTGGCCTGGGGGCCATCACGCGCCAGGATCTGCAACGCGTTGCCACCGTCAGTGGCGATGTAGCCCCTGGCTACAACGCACAGGCTGTGCTCCAGCAAGTACGTCAGTACCTGGCCGATTACGAGCGTGCGCTACCGTCGGGCTATCACCTGGCCTACACGGGCGAAAACGAAGAGCAACAGGAGTCGTTCAGCTTTCTGACCACCGCCCTATTCATCGGCGCTTCGCTGATCTTTCTGATCATGATTGCGCAGTTTAACCGCGTCAGTGGTCCCTTCCTGATCATGATCGCAGTAGGCCTGAGCCTGATCGGCGTGCTGCTGGGCCTAATCCTCACGCGCACTGCCTTCGGCCTGATGACCTTCATTGGCTTGATTTCGCTGGCCGGCATCGTCGTCAACAACAACATCGTGCTGATCGATTACACGATACAGCTACAACAACGCGGCCTCAGTAAGCATGACGCCATCATTGAGGCCGGTGCCACACGCCTGCGTCCCGTCATCCTTACCGCGCTTACCACTATTATCGGTTTGGTACCGCTCACCTTCGGTATTAATATTGACTTTGTGGGCCTACTGCTCGACTGGAATCCCAACTTCCAGATCGGCTCCGAAAACACCCAGTTCTGGGGACCAATGGGTACGGCCATTATCAGCGGACTGCTGTTCGGGACGTTCCTGACGCTGGTAATCATGCCCGTGCTTTACTCCACGTTCGACTCGGTCGCCACACATCTGCGGCGCTTGCTGGGACGAGCATCGGTAGCAGCCACCATAGGCAACGGCGCAACGGATGCACCACCAGAAGCAGTGTCCCCGCCCGTCACGACCACGCCACCACGTCAGTAACATCCTCCGGGGAGGTGCGCACGTCATCCGAACGTCTGCTGCCCCCAGAACACGCAGGGGCCAACTGGTCTGGCTCACCGCTGAATCCCCGGCCAGCCGTGGCAACAGTCAGGGTGAGCAAACTACGTTTCCCCGAGATGCCCGCTACAGACCAGGCGCATTCCATCTGATGCTCCTTAACCTGTTCCTTTTACCAATCGCCCGTGTTCGCGCTTGTCAAACCCCATCAAACCCCATATAGTTAGGTGCGAGTGAACACCTGCCAGCTCCTTCCAATCAGAGGCGCATTGACTCGAGAGCCTTCGTTTTTGCAAGCGACGGCGCCGAAGGCACCGTGCAGCGTAGCGTCAACCGCCAGTTCTGCCAGTGTCCCCAGATGAGCAACGCGCTTCCTAACATAGTGACCAGGGTACCTCCCAACACCCCCAGCACTTCATGCCCGGGAAAACTGGCCAGCAATACCAGCGCCAGGCCGGTTCCTAACCATCCCAATACCCGCCGGTGTCGATGCCGACGGTATCCCTGATAAGCAGCAAACGCTGTGGTTGGCAGTAGTAGCACCGCAAAGAGGATATGCACTTCCTCATGTAAAGTAATGAGGGTAGCTCCCAGGGGTAATACAACCAGCGTCAACGGCAGCAACAGACAATGGATAAGACAGATACTGGAAAGCCCAATGCCTATCCGATCCCACAGTGATCGTTTTGCTACCATTTGCTATGATTCAGGCCGTAGGTCAAAACTACCTGAACGCAAACGCCAAATCTGACGTACAAGATTCTAAAAAAGCGCTGTCTCGCCTGTACTTTCACTTATTAAGTTTTGTATACTTCCCCTCACAGAACGGGCCGTTGTTTCGCACGGCAAGGTGCACTTATTCTTGAACGACTATGCGACAGGTGTGGTTACGCTACAACAACCTTTGCATGCTGCTCCTGCTATTGTCTGCGCCGAATCTATTTGCGCAGCGCGTGTGGATTGCGCCGGGACCTTTTCTGCGTTTCGGTTACGGTCCCTCAATTAGCGAGACAGACTTCTCAACGTATGCCGTTGAGCCGTACGCGCTAAAAGGTGAACTGGGTTATCAGTTCCTGACAGGACTAAGTCTGGGGCTGGCCTACGAAGGTGGCAACTATCCTAAAGTCAGCCGAATCTATCACCGTTTTCACATTATTCAGGGGATGCTGCGCTGGCGCGTTTTTCCGCATAAGCGGCTCAGTCATTACTTCAACATTGGCCCGCATGTCACCCTGGGAGGTTATAAGACCGGCTTTGGCATCATGGCCGCACTGGGAGCAGACTATGTGCTCTCACGAAATATTGCCTTTTTCATCGAAGGCAGTGCCAATGCCGTCTTTCCTGATCGAGCAGCTGAAGGGATTCGCAGTGGCCGAGCGGCTTTCGACGGCCTGGGTTTTCTGGGAGCTGGGTTGCGTATTACCCTCAAGCCGCTTCCTATCCCCATTCAGACCCTGAACATCGAGGGCCCCACCCGGTTGCAACGACGGGAATATGGCACCTTCACGGCGCGTGTCGACGATCAGGCAACCCGACCGGTTTCTTTCATCTGGTTCATGGGGGACGGTAGCCAGTATACCGGTCCCATCGTCGAGCATCGCTACCGACTACCCGGGCGCTATGAAGTGCAGGTGCAGGCGCGCAATGCGGCCGGAAGGGTTCGGACAGCCACGCATCTGGTTGAAGTCGTCGAGGCTCCGCGTCCAGTGCGCATTGTATCGTTTCGTCCATTGGCCGATACGATCACACGGGGCGAGCTTATTACCTTCCGGGCGCAGATTGAAGGCGCTCCTAACATTCGATATTTCTGGAACTTTGGCGATGGAGCTGGCACCTTTGCTTCAGAAAATCAACATCGGTTAGAAGAAGGATTGCGTACGGGTACCATGTCGCTGGTTGCGCAGGCCACACATCGCTTTGATCAGCCCGGCACCTATACAGTTTCGCTTGTTGCAGATAACGGAATGGGTCGCGATTCGGTCCAAGCGCAGATTATCGTCAAGCCCAGTGCCTGTGACCTGATGACCACGCTGGCATCGGTTACGTTTGAATTTGGCAAGAGTACCCTCACCGACTCGGCCCGTGCCGTGCTCGATCAGAATGTGCGTGTGCTTCAGAGCTGTCCGAATCTGGTCGTACAACTGGTGGGCTATACCGACTATGTGGGAGGTGAAGCCTTTAATACGCTGCTATCTCTGCGAAGGGCCCTATCTGTGTATAACTATTACCAGCAACAGGGTATCCAGGCAGAACGGCTAATCTTTCGGGGGCTGGGGGAGCTACCACCTCCCTGCCCGAATCCAACGGATCTTCCGGGCTGTCGTGAACTGCGTCGCGTCGATACCATTGTGATTCGCTGGCCACGATAGGCGTGTTAGCTCAATAAAAAAGGGCCGGGCATTTATCGCCGGCCCTTTGCTGTTTATGAGCAGCCGCTCAGGGCATCTGTAATACAATGCGAAGCTGCACGTTGCGCCCGGGATCCAGTACGTTGTAAGGGCGCAACCGGCTCAGATGGCTGACATAGGCCCGGTTTAATACATTCTGCACGGTCAGATCCGTAATGAGCTGCCATGAGCCCAGTGACCAGCGCGCTGAGCAGGCTGTCTGCCAGAGCACGTAGCCATCGGTCGGCCTCTCTTCAGGTGCGACGCGACGCTGTGCGGCGACAAAAGTCGGCCCCAGTCGTAGCATGACCTCGAAGGCAGGCCCCCAACGCTCCCGATGCACCTCGATACTTGTAATCAACCTGGGAGGCGGCGAGAACGGGAGGGGTTGCCCGCTTTCACGATGCTCCGTGTAGGTGACGTCGCCTCCCAGGTGCAAATGTAACCAATCGGTTATCCCCAGATTCAAAAGCAGCTCACCCCCCCACAGCAAGGCCTGCGCCTGGTCAAATTGATAGATGAAGAAACCAGAATCTGGATCGCGAAGCCCGGTAGGACGGGGAAAGATAAAATGATCGATACGATTCACGAAAGCATTGATCTCGAGGTAAAGCCGTGGTCGCAGCCAACGTAAGGTGCCGTCCAGAGCTAAGCTCTGCTCAGGCCGTAGCGTGGGCGTACCTACCTCGAAACGGCCAGTCCCTTCGTGTACGCCGCGCGAAAAGAGTTCGTTGAGCGTTGGAGCACGCCAGGCCCGCCCTATGTTCAAAGCCAGCGACAGATCCGGCCGCATCTGCCAGACCAGCCCCACGGCTCCACTGAAAGCGCTGTAGGTACGGGTCTGTGCCGCTACGCCTAACGGTTCGTTCTGCTCCACCGAAAGGCGCCGGGTGTCCCACCGCAACCCACCACTAATGGTCAGCCGCGACAACATAAGCTCTTCGAACACGTACACGGCGCCGTTCCAGATCCGGGCCCCCGGAATAAGCGCTTCTTCAGCCAGCGTTTCGTTACGCTGGAAAAAGCCGCTCAACCCAACCGTTCCGAACAGAGTACCCCGGGGGCGATGGTGAAATCGCAAGTCGGTCGTCAGCGTACGCAGCCGCAGATAGAGCGAAGGGCCTGCAGCCTGATGGGATTCGACCGGTGCTTCCGCGTCATGTCCAAATTCTCGCCGCTGGTTCTGCTGCCAGGCTGCATGCAGCTCCACGCGGTCTGCTCCCAGCCGCCACTGTGTGCGAAGTTGCAACAAGTCGTGGTCTACGCGCTGGTAGGGTTCGCCAATGCGGTAACGCTCGACCGGATGCGAGAGCGCTTCACTGTTTTCCGGTTCAAAAAGTCCAAGACGAGCGCGGTAGCGCTTGTAGGCCAGTTGTCCCCGTAAAAAATGATTCTCATAGCCAAGCTGCAGCATACCATGGCGTTCTTCCACGCCCGTATTGGGGACCAGTCCTTCGGGGGTATTGTAGGCGCCAGCCTGTCGGAGCGTCAGATTGCCCCCATAGGCCCAGTTTCCCTGACGACCGCCTGCTTCCAGATGCATGCCTCTCATTCGGGTATTGCTGGCGCCTTCCAGCGTGATAGTTCCTGTGAGCGGTCGCTTGTAACCAAACGGCCCTTTCAGGGCCAGTTGCACAACGCCACCCAGTGCATCTGATCCATACAGCAAGCTGGCGGGTCCCTTAACCACTTCGATGCGTTCAGTTGCATGAGCATCAATTTCGACCCCGTGCTCATCCCCCCATTGCTGCCCTTCCTGGCGAACACCATCCTGTACCACCAGCACCCGCTGGGCTGTCAGACCGCGAATCATGGGTTTGGCAATCCCGGTACCCGTGTGCATCAGATGTACACCGGGTATCTGGGCCAACGCATCAACAGCTGTCATGCCCTGGCGCAAACGCAATGCATCCCCTTCAAGCACAACGACAGCCTGTGGGGTGGATAGTACGTCAGTGGCCTGGGCTTTGGCTGTGATGGTTACGGCTGGCGCTTCAATGGCCGTAGGTACCAGCGCCACCTCTAAGGTCACGGACGCGCTGGTGGAGAGTACCACCTCACGTGTCTCTGCCCGATATCCCACGTAGCTAAACAGCACGCGGTAACGACCAGGTTGGGGAAGCCGCAAGCGATAGCGACCATCAGCATCGGTGGTCGTGCCTGCTTGCACCGACAATACAAAAACCGTAGCTCCAATCAAGGGCTTTCCCGTTGTCGCGTCGGTAACCTGCCCTTTCAGAACCTGGGCATACCCTGTCCCCCTTACACTGAAAACAATGGCAAGGATCAGTCCCCAGTAGCCTATACGTAAAGCCTGTACCATAGCAATCCTCCGGTTTGGTGTCCCACAGCGTGTCACCCACTATGGTCGAGCCGCTACAGGTCACTGCACTATGACCTGCTTCCGCATCAGACCGGAGGCGCCCGTATATCGGGAGCGATGGAGAAAAAAGCATACAGGATAGAGCGGTCTGCAATGGGAATTTTCTCCCATCGCTCCCACTGCACGGGGACTGTGGTCGTTATCGTCGGCAGAAAGCGTATACCGGCATAGAGATGACAGGGGTCAGGAAGGTGTTGACAGTCCGGCGACTGGTAGAGGCCATTCCCAATTGAACAGGTTGCGGCCAGCTGACGGGCATGCAATAGCTGGTGGGCCGTCGGGAGCCCGACGGTGCTGACCAGAAACAACAGGAGTAATCCTGCCGCCCGCCTGGACAAGCAGGCCCCCATTTTTCTATCCGGCCATGAATCGATGCATCTGTTGACTTTTGAAAACATCCAGAGAGACCGTCTCCCGCAAGCTGCTACACGCGACTGAGAGCCAATGGATACTCGGCCGAAACCTGTCCCCGGGCAATTTCACGCAGTCGACGTTTCAACAACTGTCGCCGAAATGCACTGATACGATCGATGAAGAGAACGCCTTCCAAGTGATCATACTCGTGCTGAATCACCCGGGCCAGCATGCCATGTGCTTCCAGTTCCTGTGGCTGAAATTGCCGATCCAGGTAACGAAGGCGAACGGACTCCGGGCGTTCGACCACCTCCCGGACCTCTGGAATAGACAGGCAGCCTTCCTCAAAGCTACACCTTGTTTCACTGGTCCAGATAATCTCCGGATTAATAAAAAACATGGGCATCGGAGGAAGTACCTCCCCTTCAGCTTCCAGCTCTTCTTTCATGGGCGTCAGATCCACCACAAAAACGCGTTCTCGACGTCCTACCTGGGGTGCTGCCAGCCCGATCCCCGAGGCTGCATGCATAGTCTCAAGCATGTCGTCGAGCAGTTGCTGCAATTCAGGCGAATTGGCCGTTACCGGCCGCGCCCGTTCCCGCAGGATCGGATCTCCATACACATGAATAGGCAAAACCATCCGTGCTCAAAGCCTTTTGGATCTGTGGTTTTATTCGGGTGAACCCGTCTGGAGTTCCTGCTGGGCCAGATACTCTTGGAGGATAATCGCTGCGGCCATCTGGTCCACCCGTCCCCGGTCCCGTCGTTTTTTACGCCGCCCGCCCACCTCTCGAAGCCGCTCACGGGCCAGCTCTGAAGTATACCGTTCATCCCAGCGTACAATCCGTACGCCGGGCAACCGCTGCTCCAATCGCCGAATAAACCGGGCTACCTGCTGCGTTGCCTTTCCTTCCGTTCCGGCCTCGGTCAATGGCCAGCCTATCACCAGCGTCTCGATCCCATCGGTGGCATGTAGCTGCTGGAGTACGTGTAGCGCTTCCTCGGGCGCATATGTGCCATAGGGCTGGGCGATCACCCGTAGCGGATCAGCCAGAGCCAGTCCGACACGCTTCTGTCCGTAATCAATGCCTACAAGGCGCGGACGCGAAGCTGATAGTAGCGGCATGATCTTCTCACCCAAAACACGAAACGGACGGGATTCCCATAAACCCGTCCGCTCCGCTTCGGTTCTCATCCATGTGGCGTATCTCAACGGGCGCCGTTGTTCCCGGCCGCTTGCGTTTCCAGGTATTTATCGGCGCTTCCCTCGGGAATCTCGTAGTTCAATTCAATCAGAGGACGTTGCAGCACCTGCTTCAGGCGCTTGCTGGGCTTAAAATGGGTTTTTCGGCGACTGGGGATGAAAACGGTTTCGTTGGTCTTCGGATTACGTGCTTTCGGCTTGGCACGGGTACGCTTCACCTCAAACACGCCAAAGTCCCGAAGTTCAATCCGCACTTCGGGATCTGCCTCTTCAAGTAGCTGGGCTAATGCCTCAATCACGGCATTCACCCAGGGCTCACTCTTGTAAATGGGTTCCCCCATCAACTGGGCAACCCGACGAGCAACATCCTTCTTGGTCAACGTTGGAATGCGTTGCGCCATAATCAACCACCTCGTTTGAATTTTGCACGTTCTACAGCGCTTTTCCTGACCGCACCAACGGGCATCCTTTCATACCAAAAATGCGGCAGGATGCCGCATTTTATTAAATCACGAGAGCTTTTGCAAAACAAAAATGGTGCTCATCATTGAATTTTTAAGGACTTGCCCTTATTCCTCGAATCGATACACACCGTAGATCCCATCAATGCGCTTGATCCGCTCAATTACCCGCCGCAAATGTTCCAGATCGCTTACGTACAGTACGATGGTACCCTCAAACACACCATCTTCCGAGTCAACCGTAATAGAACGAATGTTTGTTTTCAGACTCTTAGAAATGACGGTGGTAATATCGCTTACGATGCCCACACGATCCTCACCGATGACCCGCAGGGCTGCCAGAAACTGTACGTCTTTCTGCCGGCTCCATTCAACCGGGACAATGCGGTCTGGATGGTTAATCAGCAGATAAGGCGCATTTTTACAGTTAACCCGATGAATTTTGATCGCGCCGCTGCGGCTCACGTACCCGAAGACTTCGTCCCCGGGAATAGGGTTGCAGCAAGAAGCATACGTGGTGACGATGTCTGTATGCAACTCACCGTCGATCTTCAGGGCCGGCTGGCCCGTCTCCTTGGCCGTATCCAGAAAGCTCTCGTATTTCAGACGCAACGCCTGCTGCGTGGTATCTTGTTGACCATCCCCTGCGCGAAGGGCCTTGATCAGCTCGTCTACCTCAAACAGCCCACTGCCGATCTCGTAAAACATCTGTTGGAGGTTGGGAAACTTCAATCGATGGGCTACACGCTGTAGCTGCCGCTCGTCCACCTCAAGTCCCAGCCGATGCGCCCGCTTTTCCCAGAGTTCTTTCCCCAGTTCAATCGCCTTGCGGCGCTGCTCGTTGATCCAATGCCGGATATGGCTGCGCGCTTTCTGGGTGACGACAAACTTCATCCAGTCGGGATTGGGCGTCTGCTTCTTTGAGGTGATGATTTCTACTTGATCACCGCTTCTCAGCTTATAGGAAAGGGGTACCAGCCTGCCATTGACTTTGGCGCCAATGCAGTGCAGGCCCACCTCCGTATGCACCCGGAAGGCAAAATCAACCGGTGTAGCTCCCTGAGGCAGGCTGATCACATCGCCTTTTGGCGTAAAGACGTAAATTTCGTCGTCATATAGATTAAGTCGAAATTCCTTAACAAATTCGGTGGCCTGATCTGGTTTGGGATTTTCCAGGATTTCGTGGACCCACCGCAGCCACTGATCCATCTTCGGATCCGGTTCTTCAATACCCTCTTTGTAGCGCCAATGGGCGGCCACACCCCGCTCCGCCACTTCGTGCATCTCTTGCGTACGAATCTGCACCTCGACCTTACGCCCACCGGGCCCCAGCACGGTCGTATGCAAGCTCTGGTATCCATTGGACTTGGGGACTGAAATAAAATCGCGGAAGCGCTCCGGCAATGGCCGATAAAGGTCTGTTACAATTGAATAAGCCCGCCAGCAATCTTCTTTGCCTTTCCGTCCCGTACTTTTCAGTACAATTCGGATGGCAAACAAGTCATAGATCTCCTCCAGCGGCTTATTTTGCCGCTTCATTTTTCGGTAGATCGAGTAAATATTTTTCGGCCGGCCGTAGATATCGAATACCAGTCCGGCCTCCTCCAGTCGTTGTTTCAGCGGTTCAATAAAGCGCTGAATGTAGGCTTCCCGCTCCTTTTTGGACTCATTCAGTCCACGTACAATGGCGTAGTACTCTTCGGGTTGCAATACTTTGAGGGACAGATCTTCCAGCTCGCTTTTAATCTTAAACAGACCAAAGCGATGGGCCAGGGGGGCAAACAATTCCAGCGTTTCAGTGGCAATTTTCAGCCGCTTCTGCGGGGGCAGCGCCTCAATGGTGCGCATGTTGTGGAGCCGGTCGGCAAACTTGACCAGAATTACCCGGATGTCCTCGGCCATAGAGAGCATAAGCTTGCGCACATTTTCGGCCTGTCCCAGCTCGCGCGAGGCAAAAACCCCCTGGATCTTGGTCAACCCGTCGATGATAACGCCCATGGTCTCGCCAAACTCCTCGCGAATAAAATCCAGCGAGATGTCGGAGTCTTCGACCACATCGTGCAACAGGGCGGCGGCCACGCTCACGTCGTCGAAGCCGATATCCTGCGCCACAATTAAGGCCACTTCCAGCGGATGCAGGATATACGGGTCGCCTGTAACTCGCCGATGATCCCTATGGGCCCAGTAGCTCACCTGAAATGCCCGTCGGATAAAGTCTTCATCCACCCGAGGCAGGTGCTGATGGCAGACTCGCAGCAACGTTTCCAGTCGCTGCTGATATTCTTCTGGGATATTCAGGTTGCCCTTTTTCAGGAGAGTAGATACCTGGACCATGGGCTGCTGGGCTTTCCGTTTGCCCTGTTGATTGTTTCTAAAGTTAAAGTGTCGGCGCTTTCACCTGTTCCGCCAACAAAAAAAGCGCCACCCACCGGGGTGGCGCTCGAGTATGCAGGTTCCGATTTTGTTACACCGAACGTCGCTTCAGGCTTCGTCTTTTTTCTCCTGATTCTTTTCGGCAGGTTGTTCCTGCTGGGCCGTTTCAGGAGCAGCTTCAGCCTTTTCGGGCGGTGCTTCGGCTTCGCTCGCGGCAGGCACTGCTGCAGATGGTGGCTCAGCTTCACCCGATGCAGCAGACTCGGAAGCTTCGGGCGTTGCCTGTTCCGCTTCAGCCGGCTGAGCTGCCGTGGTGGGGACAGCTGCTTCGGCTCCTTCCTGACGGCGGCTCCGTCCCCGGCCGCGCCGCGTCCGCTTCCGCGTCTTCCGGGTACTGGTTGGTTTGATGTCGTTATAGTCGACCAGTTCAATCACGGCCATTTCAGCACCGTCGCCGGGCCGCCGGCCGATACGTACTACCCGCGTATACCCGCCGGGCCGGCCGTTCACCTTCTCGGCAATCTCTCCGAAAAGTTCCTTGACCGCCTCTTTATTCTGCAAATACCGGAAAACCTGCCGGCGGTTGTGGGTGGTGTCTTCCTTGGCCCGCGTGATCAGTGGCTCAATGAACACGCGGAGGGCTTTGGCCTTGGCCAGCGTTGTGCGGATGCGCTTATGACGGATCAGCGCGCACGAAAGCGCCGCCAGCGTAGCCCGGCGGTGGCCATAGGTGCGGCCTAATTTAAATCCTTTTTTTCGATGTCTCATGGCTCCTTTCAGCTTACTCCGGCAACGCCGGCTCAGCTCTCGGCTCCTTCAAGATATTTGTCGACATCCATGCCAAAGTGCAGTCCGCGTTCTTCCAGCACAGCGATCAGTTCCTGCAGCGACTTACGGCCGAAGTTCCGGAACTTGAGCATCTCCGACTCCTGCCGCCGCACCAGATCACCAATCGTACGGATATTTGCTGCTTTCAGGCAGTTCTGAGCCCGCACCGACAGGTCGAGCTCGTCAACCGGCTGGGATAGCAGCTCGCGGATACGCTGCACTTCGGCATCTACTTCTTTCTTCTGGACTTCAGGCTGCGGCTCGCTCTCCATTGTAATAAACAGATTGATATGGTCACGCAGGATAGTGGCCGCCTGCATGAGCGCCTCCTCTGGAGCGATCGAGCCGTCGGTAGTAATTTCCAACTCCAGCCGTTCGTACTCAATTTTCTGGCCTACACGCGTGGGCTTAATCGTGTAGCGCACGTTTTTGATGGGTGTGAAGATCGCGTCGATCGCGATCACGCCGATGGGATCATCCGGCAGTTTGTTCTCTTCGGCCGGCACATAGCCACGCCCCCGCCCCATACGCAACTCCAGGTTCACCTCGGCGCCTTCGGCCAGCGTGGCGATGTAATGATCCGGATTCAGCACTTCGTAGTGGCTGGTGGCTTCGCCGATATCTCGAGCCGTCCATACATGTGGCCCCCTCAGCGAAAGCCGAATGTTTGCGTCGGTTGTATCCTTGGCCTTAAAGCGAACGCCTTTCAGGTTCAGGATGATTTCAGCGACGTCCTCGGTAACGCCCGGGATGGTCGAAAACTCGTGCTGTACACCGTCAATCTTTACGGCGGTGATGGCAACGCCTGGCAAGGAAGAAAGCAGTACGCGCCGCAGGGCATTGCCAATCGTGACGCCATAGCCACGTTCCAGCGGTTGAATCACAAAGCGCCCGAACGTTTCCGTCGCCTCTTCCACACGAACGCCTTCGGGCAATTGCACCATGTAGTTGCTCATGGTCAGTCCTGGGTTTGATCGATCGCCAGACCCGGAAAGCTTTTCTCCGGCACCTCCATCCGCGCTTCCTGCCGCCGGCTTACTTGGAGTAGAGCTCGACGATCAGGTGCTCGCGGATGTTTTCGGGAATATCTTCCCGGTTTGGATAGTCCAGGAACTTCCCCTGCATTGCTTTACGATCGACTTCCAGCCAGGGAAAGTTCCGACGCAACCGTTTAATGTTATCCTGAATAACGGTCAGCTGGCGGCTTTTGGGACGTACGGCTACTACATCACCAGGCCGCAGCTGATATGACGGAATGTTAACGATCTGGCCGTTCACCATAATATGGCGGTGGACAACCAGCTGGCGTGCCTGCCGGCGCGTACGGGCAAAGCCCATGCGATAGACCGTGTTGTCCAGCCGCGCCTCGAGCATCTTCAAGAGGTTTTCTCCCGTGATGCCCTTCTTACGCGAGGCTTTCTCGAACAGGTTGCGAAATTGACGCTCCAGCAGGCCGTAAATGTGCTTGACCTTTTGCTTTTCTTTCAGCTGAACAGCATACTCACTTTCTTTGGCCCGGCGCGTACGTCCATGCTGACCGGGCGGATACGGCTTGCGCTCCAGCGCTTTACTCGGGCCAAAGATAGGTTCCCCGAAACGCCGGGCGATCTTCTGTTTGGGGCCTCGATAGCGGGCCATTGTCGTTCTGGTCTCGTTTGTCGGATGAATGCAGATTCTTCGGGAAAGACAAACGCACGGCAACGCTTTACCTGCTGCCGTGACCGGACTTATGCCGAAACGCGCTTCAGACGCGACGCCGTTTCGGCGGCCGGCAGCCGTTATGTGGCACCGGCGTGACGTCCCGGATAGTCAGCAGCTCCAGACCGGCCGCTGCCAGGGCGCGAATGGCCGACTCGCGGCCTGATCCGGGTCCTTTCACAAAGACGTCCACCCGGCGCAATCCCAGTTCATAAGCTTCCCTGGCCGCCGATGTGGCAGCCATCTGCGCTGCATAGGGCGTTCCTTTACGACTGCCCTTAAATCCTTCCTTGCCCCCACTGGACCAGGCAATTGTATTGCCATACTGGTCCGTGATGGTGACAATGGTATTGTTGAAAGTGGACTGAATATGCGCCTGCCCGTTCTGTTCAACAATAACCTTTTTCTTGCGCGAGCTGCGCTGCTTTTTCGCCATGGCTGTGCTACAGGATTACTTCTTTGTAGCCTTCTTTTTCCCGGCCACTGTCTTTCGGGGTCCTTTGCGGGTACGGGCATTGGTGCGGGTTCGCTGTCCACGCACGGGCAGCCCCAGCCGATGCCGGATACCCCGGTAGCAGCCAATATCCATCAGCCGTTTGATGTTCATTTGCACTTCAGCTCGGAGCTGCCCTTCCACCACATACTCCTGCTCAATGAGCCGACGGATCGCCCGTGTTTGCTCGTCGGTCCAGTCTTTTGGGCGCGTGTTAGGGTCGACCCCTACCCGGTTGAGGATCTCTTTTGCGCGCGATTTCCCGATTCCGTAAATCGCGGTCAGCGCAATCTCTCCGCGCTTATGTAGCGGGATGTCAACACCTGCGATTCGTGGCATAGCCTCTACCGGTTTGCCCCACCCTCAGCCCTGACGTTGCTTGTGGCGGGGATTCTTTTTATTGATAACATAGATGCGTCCTTTCCGCCGCACGATCTTATCGTCAGCGCTCCGCTTCTTCACACTGGCACGTACTTTCATGATGCTTTGCGCTTTCGGTGAACCTTCTGGAACTACCAAGCAAGGGGGTGTAAACGCCTTAGCCGTTACAGGGTTCGTGAACGTTTATTTATAACGATACACAATCCGTCCCCGTGTCAGATCATATGGCGACAGCTCAACCTTAACACGGTCGCCTGGCAGAATTTTGATGTAATGCATACGCATCTTACCGGAAAGAATGCCCAGAATCTCGTGGCCGTTATCCAGCCGTACGCGAAACTGCGCATTGGGCAGGGCTTCGATCACCTCACCGTCCTGCGTAATGGGTTTCTGCTTCGCCATGTGGGGATGCGGTCTGTTTATAAGGAGCTTCGACCACTTCTTCGATATAGGCAAACGTCGTAAGCACTTCAGGCTGCCCGGTCCGCACCACGATCATGTGTTCGTAGTGGGCCGAAGGCTGCCCGTCCGCTGTGTAAACCGTCCACCCGTCTTCTGCAAGGCGCACTTCATACGTCCCGCGATTGACCATAGGTTCCACACAGAGCGTCATCCCCACACGCAGCCGCCGTCCTGTCCCTGCGCGTCCAACGTTAGGCACCTGCGGCTCTTCATGAAGCCGCCGTCCAATCCCGTGTCCGACCAGTGCCCGGACCACCCCATAACCTGCTGCCTCACAATGTTGCTGAATCGCATGGCTGATATCGCCGATACGCTTGCCGGCTACAGCCTGCGCCACGCCTTTCTCCAGCGCCTCATACGTTACCCGGCAGAGCCGCACGTTTTCTGGATCCAGTACGCCTACCCCAAAGGTGTAGGCACTATCGCCGTAGAAGCCCCGATACCGCACGCCACAGTCTATCGACACTACATCTCCTTCCCGCAACTGATAATCGCCCGGAATACCATGCACCACCTGGTCATTTACGGAGACACACAGCGTAGCCGGATAGACCTGTCGCCCCACCCGGTAGCCCTTAAAGGCCGGCTCAGCCCCCTGCGTTCGGATAAAGTCTTCGGCAATCGCATCCAGTTCCGCCGTGGTTACGCCCGGACGAATATAGCGCGCCACTGTGGCCAGGGTGCGACCCACCAGCTCGGCACACTGACGCAGGAGGTCAATCTCTTTTTCTGTTTTGATATGAATCATATCCGGGCCTTTTAGAAACGTCGTCCGCGCACCCGCGTGCCCTTCATAAATCCTTCGTAGTGCCGCATAAGCAGATGGCTTTCGATCTGCTGCAGCGTGTCGAGCATCACGCCCACGATGATGAGGAGGCTGGTGCCGCCAAAAAAGTGGGCAAAGCCGGCCGTCACGCCTGCCCGCATGGCAAAAGCCGGAATGATCGCCACAATCCCCAGAAAAATGGCACCGGGCAGAGTGATACGTGTCAGAATCGTATCAATGAAATCACTGGTCTGTTTCCCCGGTCGCACCCCCGGGATAAAGCCTCCTTGCCGCTTTAGCGTGTCTGCCATTTCCCGAGGGTTCACAGCAATAGCAGTGTAGAAATAGGTAAAGAATACAACCAGCACAAAAAAGAGCGAGGAATATCCCCAGCCCGAAATATCCGAGAAAAAGCTCCCGAACTGCTGCATAAAATCGCTTCCCGGGAAAAAGGTCGCGATCGTGGCAGGCACAAACATAATCGACTGGGCAAAGATAATCGGCATCACACCGGCCGCATTGACGCGAAGGGGCAAATACTGCGTTACCCCTCCATAAACCCGGCGTCCCACTACCCGCTTAGCATACTGCACAGGAATGCGGCGGGTCCCCTGCGTTACCAGCACCACTCCGGCCGTAATCACCACAAAAACAGCCAGCTCCAACAGCACAATGAAGAGGTTGTCTTTGAGGGTAAACTCGTTGTAAATGGCCTGTGGCAGAAAGGCAATGATGCTCACCATGATGATGAGCGAAATGCCATTGCCAATGCCATTTTCTGTGATCCGCTCACCCAGCCACATGACGAAGACCGTACCGGCCGTTAGAACAATGACGGCGATCAACATAAAAAAGGCCGGACTGACTATGATGGCCTGTCCGGTAGCACCGTAGCGCAGGTTGATCGCATAGCCTACAGCCTGCAGCGCCGTAATACCGACCGTCAGATAGCGGGTCATCTGGGTAATTTTGCGGCGTCCCTCCTCGCCTTCACGCTGCAGCTTCTGAAAGTAAGGCACAACGGCCCCCATCAACTGAATGATGATGGAAGCCGTAATGTAGGGCATGATGCCCAGTGCAAAGATGCCCGCCTGGGAAAAGGCGCCCCCGACGAACAGATCGATCAGGCCAAACAGGTTATTGGTACCTGCCTGTCGATTGACCTCGGCCAGAATGTGGGCATCTACGCCGGGCAGCGTTACATAGGTGCCGATCCGATAAACGACCAGCAAGCCAAGCGTGTAAAGCACACGCTGCCGCAGCTCCTCAATCTTCCAGATATTGCGAATGCTTTCTGTAAAACCCGCCATAATTTGCTGTAGGCTTGACGTCCCTTTACGAGACGCAGCTGCGCTTAAGGGTCAGCTAATCACCGTGGCCGTTCCACCCGCTGCTTCAATCTTCTGACGAGCTGACGCGCTGAAGGCATGCGCTGAAAGCTGCAACGCCACCGACAGCTCTCCGTCGCCCAGAATCTTGATACGATCGCGCTTTCGCGCCAGACCGGCAGCCACCAGCGTTTCCGGCGTAATAGGGGCATCGGCCGAGAGACGGCCTGCCTCGATCCACCGGACCAGGTCCTCCAGATTGATTATCCGGTATTCCTTCCGGAACGGACTGCGAAAACCCCGTTTGGGCACGCGCCGCACCAGCGGCATCTGCCCTCCTTCAAAGTAAGCCGGAATCTTCTGGCCGCTCCGCGACTTCTGTCCTTTGGTACCACGGGTGGAGCTGTGTCCACCATAGCCTGATCCCACGCCACGTCCCAGTCGCTTACGCTTGCGAACGGCTCCTTTTGCCGGTTTCAATCGACTCAGATCCATGGTCGTCCAACCGTTTTACGCACGGATTGCGCGTGCTTTAGGCTTCGATTTCTTCGACACGAACCAGGTGCTCCACCTTTTTAATCATACCCCGAATCTGGGGTGTATCATTGTGGACCACCGTACGGCCGATACGTCGCAGGCCCAGCGCCTCCAGCGTGCGGCGCTGCCGTGCCGGATAATCGATCACGCTGCGCACCTGCGTAATTTTCAGCTTTTTTTGCTTTTTTGCCGCCATAGGTCCTTCCGTGGTCCATCGCGTTACCCTTCAAACACCTTCTGTAGCGAAACGCCCCGGCGCTGAGCAACCTCCAGCGGGTCCTCCAGTTGCTCCAGGGCGTTCATGGTCGCTGCCACCAGATTGTAGGGATTGGTCGATCCCAGCGCCTTACAGAGTACATCGGTGATCCCGGCGCATTCCAGCACGGCACGCGCGCCACTACCAGCGATCACGCCGGTACCGGGCGCAGCCGGCTTCAGCAGCACACGGGCGGCATCCTGTCGGCCAATCACCGGATGGGGAATGGTGCCATGTCGAATCGGGACACGGATCAGGTTCTTCTTGGCATTCTCAGTGGCTTTGGCAATGGCGTCAGCCACCTCACGCGCCTTGCCTACGCCCGATCCAACCAAGCCATCCCCATCGCCGACGACAACCACCGCACTGAAGGAAAAGCGCCGACCGCCCTGCACGACTTTGGCGACACGCTTGACCGACACCAGCCGCTCGATCCACTGCTGCTGTTCAACCGCAGTGCGCTGGCGCTGTCGACGTCGATTACGGTTACGACTTTTCTGCTGTGCCATAATCTTCTGTCCCCCTTTGTCCAATGTCGGGAAGCTCAGAACTGAAGGCCGCCCTCACGGGCACCTTCAGCCAGGGCCTTAACCCGGCCGTGGTATTTGTAAGCGTTTCGGTCAAACACCACCTTGGTCACCTTGGCGGCCAGAGCTCGCTGCGCAACTCGCCGCCCTACCTCCCGACTGATTTCCATCTTGCTTCCGGGTGGCATATCGCTTTCCAGGCTTGAAGCAGCAGCCAGCGTATGGCCCCGCGTATCGTCAATCACCTGAGCATAAATGTGCTTGTTGGACCGATACACGCACAGGCGTGGACGTTCCGGCGTACCGCGAATCTTTTTCTTCAAGCCGCGCTTAACGCGAGCCCGACGCTCCTTTTTGCGTTTCAACTCGTTAATCATGGCCGTTTAGCAGGTTTGCCGGAAGATTACCGACCTTCCGGTGGTTAACGACACAAGCAGACCTTAACGACCGGCCGTCTTACCAGCCTTCCGCCGCACGTACTCGCCAACGTAGCGAATACCTTTGCCCTTGTAAGGCTCCGGCGGCCTCAGGGAACGAATCTTTGCCGCTACCTGTCCGACCAGCTGCTTGTCAATCCCCTCAACCACTACGATCGGGTTACTACCACGCTCACTCCGCACGGAAATTTTGATGCCTTCGGGCGGTACAAAATAAATGGGGTGTGAATATCCCAGCGTTAGCTCCAAGAGATTGCCCGACATAGCCGCCCGGAATCCAATGCCAATGATTTCCAGCTCCTTGCGATAGCCCTGGGTCACCCCTGTCACCATATTCTGAATCAGGGCACGGTAGAGTCCGTGCAATGCCCGATGCCGCTTCTGGTCGGTCGGGCGTAACACGCGGACCGTCTTGTCCTGGACCTCTACCGTGATATCCGGATCCACCTGTAGCGTGAGCGTTCCTTTAGGACCGGTTACGGTTACCACATTATTGGGGGCAACCTCAACGCGCACGCCATCGGGCAGATGGATCGGCAATTTCCCTATCCGCGACATGGTTTGTCTTGTTTAGCTGTGAAGCAGATCCGTGGCTCTCGGTGGCTTAGAACACGTAGGCCAGAACTTCGCCGCCAATGTGCAGCTTGCGCGCCTCTTTATCGGTCATGACACCCTGGGAGGTCGAGATAATGGCGACCCCCAGTCCGTTACGTACCCGTGGCAACGCATCTGCGCCCACATACTGGCGCCGTCCGGGCTTGGAAACGCGCTTCAGCTCCCGAATCGCCGGATTGCCATTCCGATCGTACTTCAAGTAGATGCGCAGCAACCCCTGTTTCCCGTCGTCAATATCCAGGTAGCGCTGCACATAGCCTTTATCCACCAGAATCTGGGTGATGGCCCGCTTCAGTTTGGAAGCAGGAATATCGACGTACACTTTACGCGCCATCTGCGCATTGCGCAGCCGCGTCAGGTAATCGGCAATTGGATCCGTAAGCCCACTCATGGTTGTTTTCGTTGACTGAAATCAGGGTTACCAGCTGGCTTTGCGAACCCCGGGAATTTTCCCCTCCAGAGCCATCTGGCGAAAGACGATACGCGAGACGCCAAACTTGCGCAGGTAGCCTCGCGCCCGTCCTGTCAGCGGACAGCGGTTCCGCAACCGGACTGGACTGGAATTTCGTGGGAGCTTCTGGAGCCCAATCCAGTCCCCTGCCTCCTTGAGCTGACGCCGCTTCTCGGCGTACTTGGCTACCAGTTCACGGCGTTTCTTTTCGCGTGCCATCCAACATTTCTTAGCCATAGCGCCTTATGCTGCCTTTGCTTTCGGTTCCTCCCGACGGACAAAGGGCATGCCCAGCAATTTCAGCAGGGCATAGGCTTCTTCATCCGTTTTCGCCGTGGTTACGAACGTGATATCGAAGCCACTGATGCGTTCGACCTTGTCCACGTCAATCTCGGGAAAGATAATCTGTTCAGGAATGCCCAGCGTGTAGTTGCCTCGCCCGTCGAAACTACGGTCTGAGACGCCCCGGAAATCCCGCATCCGGGGCAGCGCCAGGGTGACCAGCCGATCAAAGAATTCATACATCCGATCACCTCGTAGCGTGACCGACACGCCTACGGGCATCCCTTTGCGAATCTTGAAGTTGGAAATGCTCTTTTTGGCGCGACGCACAACCGGATGCTGTCCGGTAATCAGCCGGATTTCCTCGATCGCGTCGTCCAGCAGCTTTTTGTTCTGAGCGGCCTCCCCCACGCCTTTGTTAACGCAGATTTTAACCAGGCGGGGCACCTCCATCACATTGCGGTACCCGAACTGTTTCATCAGGGCGGGTACCACTTCTTCCCGATACTTTTTTTTCAGTCGCGGAATGTAAGTCATGGCTCCCTTCTATTCTGGGCTTTGGCGCATGCCGGCTTCATCGATCCAGTTCTTCACCGGTGGTTTTCGCATAGCGCACCCAGCGTCCGCGTCCCGTAGCCGGGTCTTCCACCCATTTGCGCCCCACCCGCGTAGGTCGTCCGTTACTGTCAAGCGGCATCACGTTCGAGACGTGGATGGGCATTTCCTGCTGGATGCGCCCACCCTGCGGATATTTCGGGCTGGGACGCACATGCCGGATGCGCAGGTTCACGCCTTCCACAATCACACGCTGCTTCTTGGGGAAGACGCGTAGAATGCGGCCTTCCTTACCTTTGTCGTTGCCGGCGATCACGCGCACCAGATCGCCCCGTTTTACGTGCAGCTTGGGTTGCTTATTTTTCTTACGCGGCATGGCCTTCTGCAACGCTTAGGTTGTACGCGGCGGCTCACACGACTTCAGGGGCCAGCGAAACAATACGCATGAAGCGTTTGTCGCGTAGCTCCCGCGCCACCGGCCCAAAGATACGGGTACCAATCGGCTCATCCTGGTTGTTAATCAGAACCGCCGCATTATCATCAAAACGAATGTAAGTTCCGTCAGGCCGGCGATACTCCTTCCTGGTACGGACGACCACAGCTTTCACCACGTCGCCCTTCTTTACGCTACCCCCCGGAATTGCCGACTTGACGGAAACCACAATTTTATCTCCTACGCGGGCGTAGCGCTTGTGGCTTCCGCCCAGCACCCGAATGCAGAGCACTTCTTTGGCTCCGCTGTTATCGGCAACAACCAGCCTGCTTTCCTGCTGAATCATGGTCGTTCCTGGGCTTTACTTGGCCCGTTCGATAATTTCAACGAGGCGCCAGCGCTTGCGCTTCGAGAGCGGTCGCGTTTCCATGATACGGACGACGTCGCCCTCCTGGGCCTCGTTGTGTTCGTCATGGGCCATCAATTTCGTGGTACGCTTGATATACTTGCCATAGAGCGGATGCTTGATCTGTCGCTCGACAGCAACCGTGATCGTCTTGTCCATCTTATTGCTGACGACCACGCCGATCCGCTCTTTCCGGCGTCCGCGTTGGGTCTTTTGCGTCTGCTGTTCGTTGGCCATAGCTCCTTTTTGACAACTTGGTGAGCCGCGCCCTCACCAACGACCGCGTTTTATCTATTTAGCGGAAGCTTGCTGGGCTTCCCGAAGCTTTTCATTGTAGATTGTCTTCAACCGTGCAATAAGCCGGCGCTTGTTGCGCAGCTGCATGGGATTCTCAAGCTGCGCCACAGCATGCTGGAAGCGCAGCTGACGCAATTCTTCCTCCTCCGTTCGAATACGCTGGGCAATCTCTTCCAGGCTCATTGCACGGATTTCTTTCGGCTTCATAGCCCGCGTCCCAGGTTTGGATTAGCGTCTTGAAGTAGCGACCAGTTCAGGCCGCATGACAAATTTGGTCTTAATCGGCAACTTATGGGAAGCCAACCGGAGCGCCTCACGCGCCAACTCCTCAGGCACCCCGCCCACTTCGAAAAGAATACGTCCCGGTTGCACAACCGCAACCCAGAATTCCACCGAGCCCTTGCCTTTCCCCATACGGACTTCGGCCGGCTTTTTGGTCACGGGCTTATCCGGGAAAATGCGGATGTAAACCTTACCGGTACGCTTCAACTTACGCGTGATGGCCACTCGGGCCGCTTCGATTTGCCGGGCGGTTATACGCGCCGGCTCCAGCGCTTTGATCCCGAAATCACCAAATTCTAATTGGGTACCGCGGGACGCCAGGCCACGAATGCGGCCTTTCTGTTGCTTGCGGTACTTGGTGCGTCGGGGCATTAACATGGCTCCTACCTCCGCTTCGCTTACAGCGAGGGCGTACGAGGCCCCCGCAAGGGTTCAGGGTTAGCGTTCTTCGCCTGCAGCACGTCGACCGGCCCGTCGTGCCCGACGCCGACGCCGCCGCTCAGGCTGCTCCAGCGTCTGTTGCTGCTGCCGCTGAATCAACGCATTCGGGCTCAAATCCGGCTTACCAATAATCTCTCCCAGAAAAATCCAGACCTTCACTCCAATGGTGCCATAGATGGTGTAGGCCACAGCCTGCGCATAGTCAATATTGGCCCGGAGCGTATGCAGGGGCACACGGCCTTCCAGGTACTGCTCAGTACGACTCATCTCGGCTCCCCCAAGACGACCGGAAACCTTGATACGAATGCCCTCGGCCCCCATGCGCATGGCTGCCGTAATGGCCTGCTTCATAGCCCGCCGGAAAGAGACGCGTCCCTCCAGCTGCTGGGCAATATTCTGGGCCACCAGGCTGGCGTCCAGCTCCGGCCGCTTGATCTCACTGATGTTGATCTGGATTTCTTTCCCGGTCAGTTTTTGCAACTCTTCCCGTAACTTCTCGACTTCCTGCCCACCACGGCCGATGACAACGCCCGGACGGCTGGTATGCAACGTAAGGATCACCCGCTTGGGCGTGCGTTCAATCACCACGCGGCTCAAACCGGCACGCTTCAAACGCGCGTGCAAATAACGCCGGATCTCTTCATCTTCGATGAGCTTCTCCGGCAGATCCTTTTCGGCATACCAGCTGGAAAACCAGCCGCGAATGACGCCCAGTCGAAATCCTATCGGGTGTGTCTTCTGCCCCATAATACACTTTGCTCAGCAGTTAAAAAGTCTCTTACACGCCACTTCAGGCTTCCTCAGCAGGCTCCATGGTGGCCACGACTACGGTCAGATGGCTCATGCGACGCCGGATGGGAACCGCCCGTCCACGGGGAGCCGCCCGCCAGCGCTTGAGCCGTGGCCCATCGTCCACCCGAATATCCCGGATGACCAGCGTCGCCTCATCAATCCGCTCTTCGGGATTTTTTTCGATCAGGTTGTAAACCGCCGAACGGATGGTCTTCTCAATAGGACGCGCCGCCCGATGTGGTAGATGACGCAGGATGGCCAGCGCTTCGGCGACCCGCTTACCACGCACGGCGTTGACCACCACGCGCATCTTACGCGGCGAACTTCGGATGTATTTGTTGATCGCTCTGGCTTCCATTGCTCCTTCGAAAGCTTATCGACGGCCACGCTTATCCTTTTTGTCGCCAGCATGCCCGCGGAAGGTCCGCGTCGGCGCAAACTCGCCCAGCCGATGTCCGACCATGTTTTCGGTCACGTAGACCGGGATAAACTGCCGGCCGTTGTGCACAGCAAACGTATGTCCGACAAACTCGGGAATGATCATGGAGGCCCGGCTCCAGGTCTTGATCACTTTTTTCTCGCCGGTCCGATTAAGCTCTTCGACTTTTTTCAGCAGCTTATAATGGACATAAGGTCCTTTTTTTAGCGAACGCGCCATATCCGCTTCTCTGCGTTTTGCTTAAGCGTCGCGCTTTACTTTGCAGCGTTACGACGACGCAGAATATATTTGTCCGAAGGTTTGTTGCGCTTCCGCGTCTTGTAGCCTTTCGCAGGCTGTCCCCAGGGCGAACGCGGATGCCCCCCCGAGTGCCGTCCTTCGCCACCCCCCATGGGGTGGTCAATGGGGTTCATGGCCACGCCCCGCACTTTGGGACGGATACCCAGCCAGCGACTACGACCCGCCTTCCCGAGGTCGATATTCATGTGATCCGGGTTGCTCGTGGTCCCGATGGTGGCCCGGCATTTCACATGAATGAGCCGAATCTCACCAGAGGGCAACCGCAAGGTAACATAGTTGCCCTCACGCGCCATGAGCTGGGCATAGGTGCCGGCTGCCCGGGCAATCTGCGCTCCTTTCCCGGGTTTCATTTCAATGCAATGCACATAGGAACCTACCGGGATATTTTCCAAGGGGAGGCAGTTCCCCGGCTCCGGCGGGGCATCCGGCCCGTTCATCACAATTTGTCCGACCTTAATTTCATTCGGCGCAATGATATAGCGCTTTTCACCATCGGCATAAGCCAACAGCGCAATGCGCGCCGAACGGTTCGGGTCGTACTCAATGCTGACCACTCGGGCAGGAATACCGTCTTTGTCGCGCTTGAAGTCTATGATCCGATAGCGCCGCTTGTGGCCACCGCCCTGATGTCGGGTGGTAATGCGCCCCTGATTGTTGCGGCCGGCCCGTTTCTTCAGCGGCGCCAGCAGGCTTTTTTCCGGGGTATCTCTGGTGATTTCCTCAAACGTCGAAACCGAATACTGGCGCTGACCAGGAGTTACCGGTTTCCGTTTGCGAATCGGCATGATCGTTTACACAGTCTGCGGCAGGCATTGCTGCCTCTATCCGGGCTTTGCGCCTGCCAGGTTCACGCTCACACGTTCTCGAAGAAGTCGATCCGTGGGCTATCAGGCGTCAGGGTCACGATCGCCTTTTTGTAAGCGCCCGTGCGTCCTTCAGCAACACCTCGCCGCGTAAATTGCCGGCGGCGTTTACCGGGCATGATCATGGTGCGCACTTTTTTGACCTTGACGCCCGGATACATCGCCTCAACCGCCTTGCGGATTTCAATCTTGTTCGCGTCTTTCGCCACGATAAAGGCGTAGCGCCCTTCTTCCATCTGCTGCGAGAGCTTCTCCGTCACCAGCGGACGGATCAGAATCGGGTGCTTGCTCATGGTCTGATCTCAACCGGTTTGATTATGCGGCCACCGGTGCGCTGCGCAACTGCTGGTTCAGCACCTCCACAGCGCTTTCCTGCAGAAGCAGCACCTGTGCATCCAGCAGGTCGCGTGTCGAGGCATTCCGGGCCTCCAGCACCCGCACCTTGGGCAGGTTGCGACTCGACAGATACAGCGTGGGATTATGATTACCGGTCAATAGCAGCACTTTGCGTCCGGCCAGCCCCTGAGCGTCGAGCACCTCCAGCAACCGCCGGGTGCTGGGTTGCTCAAACGTAAAGTCTTCCACTACCCGGATCGCCTCGGCTTTTGCCTTATAGCTCAATGCCGAGCGTCGTGCCAGTCGCCTGGTCTTGCGATTGACCTTCAGTTCATAGGAGCGAGGCTGTGGCCCATGCGCTGTACCTCCACCGCGTCGAATAGGCGACTTGGCGTCACCCGCTCGGGCATAGCCGGTCCCTTTCTGGCGATACAGCTTACGGGTGCTGTGGGCATTCTCTGCCCGATTTTTCACCTTATGGGTCCCCTGCCGCCGGTTAGCCTCGATCCGCTTGACGTCGAGCCAGAGTACGTGATCGTTTGGCTCGATCTCGAACACCGTGGGATCGAGCATTACCGTACGGCCGCTTTCGCTTCCATCCAACCGATATACCTGCAGTTCCATGACGTCGTCTCAATTCGGGGCCGCTACTGGACCTTCTTGTGCAACTCGACGATGCCGTTACGGGGGCCCGGAACGGCACCTTTGACCAGTATCAGGTTTTGTTCAGGGAAGATGCGCACCACCTGCAGGTTTTTCACCTTCACCCGCTGGTTGCCCATGCGTCCAGCCATGCGCATGCCTTTGAATACATGCGAAGGGAACGAAGAGGCTCCAATCGAACCGGGTGCCCGTTCCCGGTTATGCTGGCCGTGCGTGCGGGTGCCTACGCCACTGAATCCGTGGCGCTTGACCACCCCCTGAAAGCCCCGGCCTTTCGAGACGCCCACCACGTCAATGAGCTCTCCTTCTTCAAAGAGTTGCTCAAGACGCACCTCATCGCCGGGTTTTACGTCCAGGACAAAGTTTTTGAACTCACGAAGCACCCGTTTGGGCGAAACCCCGGCTTTCTCAAAATGGCCGCGCATGGCTTTGGTGGTGCGTTTGGGCTTGCGTTCGCCATAGCCCAATTGCACGGCATCATACCCGTCTTTGCCTTCGGCCGTTTTCACCTGCACCACCGCGTTCGGCTCAGCCTGAATGATGGTGCAGGGAATGCAGTTTCCGGCCTCGTCAAAGACCTGGGTCATTCCGATTTTTCTTCCAAGCATTCCACTCATGGTGCCCTGTGCACACAGCTTGTAGCAGCCTGTTGGCTGCCTGCCTTTACACCTTGATCTCTACATCGACGCCGCTGGGCAGCTCCAGCTTCATCAAGGCGTCGACGGTCTTGCTGCTGGTCGACAAGATGTCAATGAGCCGCTTATGACGGCGAATTTCAAACTGCTCGCGGCTCTCCTTGTCAATATGTGGGCTCCGCAGCACCGTGATGACCGTGCGCTCGGTGGGCAGGGGAATCGGCCCACTCACCACAGCGCCTGTTGCCTTCACGGTGCGGATGATCTTCTCCGCACTCTTGTCGATCAGCGTATGGTCGTAGGACTTCAGTTTGATACGGATCTTCTGGCTGGCCATCGCCTCTCTTGCTCGGCAAGTCAAAGGGTGGGGGCACGTTAACGCGTGCCCCCACCACAGGTTTATTCAAAAACGGCAGATTTTCAATCGAGGATTTTGGTGACGACGCCGGCGCCCACCGTCCGACCACCCTCACGAATCGCAAAACGCAAACCCTCCTCCATCGCCACCGGATAAATCAACTTCACCCGAAAACGCGCATTGTCCCCAGGCATCACCATCTC
>JAUZRN010000038.1 GCA_030950375.1 Rhodothermus sp.
CGAGCTGGTGCGTCGGACCAGTCCGTTGCCGGAGTTTGCCCCGCGGAGTCGTTTGAATGCGTTTGATACGCTCTGGGTGCAGGGCCGCTTTGAGGGCGAGGCAATGGAGGGCAATCCGTGGAATGTGCCCTGCACCTGGTAGGGGAGCGGCAACAAAAAAGCGCCCCGGCTCCACTGCCGGGGCGCTTTTCTTTCAGGTGGCGCGGGAGGGATTCGAACCCTCGACCTCCGGGTTATGAATCCGACGCTCTAACCGACTGAGCTACCGCGCCATCGTCACCTTGAAATTACAAGAAGCCGCGACGGTCCCGCAAGCGCCCTACCAATGAGCCAGACGGGCACTTTGTTTCGGCCAGCCCCGTTAATAGCGTGCAAAACCACAAGCGCTATGGGCTGGGATGGCATTATCGGACAGGAACGCGTCGTGGAAGCATTGCGGCGGGCATTGGAGCAGCAACGCGTGGCACATGCCTATCTGTTCTACGGACCGGATGGTACCGGTAAGCGTGCGGTCGCTTTGACCTTTGCCCAGACGTTGCAGTGTGAAGCAGGCGGAAGTGATCCATGTGGTCGCTGCGTGCCCTGCACCAAAGTGCAGCGATTGATTCATCCGGATGTGCAGGTGATGCTGCCGCACCCCAGTGATGCCGATCCGGATGATCTCTACGAGCGCCTGCAACGGCTGGCCGCCCAACCCTACGCTACGGTGGACTATGTGCGGCGGCCGGTGCTGGATGATCCCACCCGCGTTCCCAATAAACAGGCTTTTTATTCGGTAGCCCGGATCAACGAATCGCTGCGGCGTAGCATGAGCTTCAAGCCGCTGGAAGGACGCTACAAGGTGGCGATTCTGATTGACGCCGATCGGATGCGGGTTGAAGCGGCCAATGCCTTTCTCAAGTTGCTGGAAGAGCCCGGACCCCAGACGGTCTTCATTCTGACCACCGCGCGTCCCGATCACCTGTTGCCGACGGTTCGTTCGCGCTGCCAGCCTCTGCGCTTTGATCCGTTACCGGCCGAGGTCATTGCGCAGGCGCTTGTCACGCGGGAAGGCGTGGAAGAAGCACGGGCGACGGTGCTGGCCCGCATGGCCGACGGCTCCTATAGCCGGGCGCTCGACCTGCTCGAAAATGAAGTGCTCCAGGCCGACCGGGAGTTGGCGCTGACCTTTTTGCGCCATGCCTATCGTTTCCACAGCGAAGCCATGGTGGAACTCCTGGAGCAGATGGGTACACTGGGGCGTGAGCGACTCAAGGGATTGTTGCAGTTGATGCTGGGATGGGTGCGCGATCTGGTGCTATTCCGGACGCTTGGCGAACAGGCCTCGCTGGTGAACCTGGACCAGCGGGAGGCAATTCAACGCTTCTGTCAGAATCTGCCCGATGCCGATCTGGAAGGCATGGCTCGGCTGCTCGAAGAGGCCATTGACCTGATCGAGCGTAACGTACAGCCGTTCCTGGTGCTGAGCGTGCTGGCAGCAGCGCTGCGAGACGCCATGCGTGGCCGGGCACCTGAACGCCTGGTGCCGGCTCTGGACGATCCGCTGGCCCTGGAACAGGTCTGAGCTTGTGGAACCTGGCGGGCGGGCAGGTCTATCACTGACACGTTGGAGTCGAAAAAATCTGCCTGCTCATAGACAATGGCCTGTGGTAGTGCGTGCGCGCAGGGAGGGGGATGCGGGGGCGGATGTGCCTCCGGCAATGGTTGCCCCTCGCTGCATGTGTTTGACTGGCTGAGCCACCTCAGCGGTCCCTATTCCACCTACGATATTGTGGAAGTCCGTTTCAAAGGGCGCCGCAAAGGACTGTACCGTAACGTTGATCGACTGGATCTGCAGACGGGCGACTATGTCATCGTAGAAGCAGACCGGGGTGTCCATTTTGGCATTGTACATCTGACCGGTGAGCTCGTTCGCCTGCGGGTGCGGGCTAAAGGGCTTGACGACGATGCCGAATTTCCGCGCATCGTGCGCCTGGCTACCCTGGACGACATCGATCGGTGGGAGGCGAACAAAGAGCAGGAAATCGAAGCCTTCTACATTGCGCGTAAGGCCATCGAGCGGCTTGGATTGCCCATGAAGCTGGTCGATGCTGAATGGCAGTTCGATCACAAAAAAATCACCTTCTACTTTACGGCCGATCATCGCGTGGACTTCCGACAGCTGGTACGCGATCTGGCCCGTACGTTTCGCACCCGCGTAGAGCTGCGCCAGATCGGCGCCCGTGACGAAGCTGCACGAATCGGCGGAATCGGCTCCTGCGGCCGGGAACTGTGTTGCGCCACCTGGCTGCAGGAATTTAAGCCCGTAGCCACCCAGACGGCCAAGATTCAGAACCTGCCGTTGAATCCGGCCCGCCTGAGTGGCCAGTGTGGACGGCTGAAGTGTTGCCTGAATTACGAACTGGAGCAGTACATGGCCGCGCTGAAGGATTTTCCACCAGTGGATACGCCAGTCGAGACCGAACGCGGACGTGGAACCGTTCAGAAGCTGGACATCTTCAAACGGCGCGTCTGGATTCAGTACGAAGACGGCAACTGGGAAGATCTGGCACTTGAGGAAGTGCAGCCCTATCTGCGGCCGCAGGCAAGTTCAAACCAGGCGTAAGCAGGCTGTGTTCGGGGGCAAAACAGGGCTGGTGCATCTGGTGCTTTTGCTGCTCGTCGTGGAAGCGGAACAGGCCCAGGACGATGTCGGGCTGGCGCATATAGATAGCCTGTGGCAGTGCGGTGCGTTTGAAGAGGCGCTGGCGCTGTTGAACGAACGGTTGCAACATAGTCCGGGAGCTGCCGATGTGCGCTGGCGTCGCTCGCGCGTGCGCGTCGAGCTGGGTATGCGCGCTCGTGAGAAAGAACGGCAACGCGAGTTGTACTGGATGGGGCTGCAAGATGCTCAGGCGGCCATCGCGGCCGATTCGCTTAATAGTCAGGCCTATGTGGCGGCTGCTATTGCCGCTGGTCGCCTGGCGCTGGTCTCCAGCCCCCGGGCCAAGGTGACGTATGCCCGCCAGATTCGCGCCTACATCGATCGGGCTCTGGCACTCAACCCGAACGACGACATCGCCTACCACCTGCGTGGACGCTGGCACTACGAGGTCGCTACGCTTAGCTTTTTCGAGCGCACCCTGGTGCGCCTACTCTACGGAGGACTGCCGAACGCTTCACTGGAAGAAGCAGCCGCCGACTTTCGGCGGGCACTGGCTATCCGTGAGCGGGTGGTGCATCATCTGGAACTGGGCCGCACACTGCTACGCCTGGGGGATCGCGAAGGCGCCATCCGGGAGCTGGAACGGGCGCTTGCCCTGCCGCCCGTCGAACCGGATGATACAACCTATCAGGAAGACGCCCGTCGTCTTCTGGCCCGCATCCGCTGAACTCTTCCCAGCCCGGACCGTTCTTTATCGCTATATGGACGATCGAAAAACCAGACATTTGAGATCATAGATGGCGTACTCTGCAGAGATCAGTCGGACTTCGCCGACAGCCATTTTGTTTTTGCTGGATCAGTCGGCGTCGATGCAGGAACCGTTTGGCGGTGCCGAGCAGCGGGGCGATGCCGCACCCAGTAAGGCACAGGTGCTGGCCGACGTGGTCAATCGGTTGCTGCAGAACCTGATCCTGCGCTGTGCGAAGGAAGACGGGGTGCGCGACTACTTCTACGTAGGGGTGATTGGCTACGGCGAGCGCGTGCAGCCGCTGATTCGTCCGACTGAGGAATATCGGGTAGCTGGCGATCTGGTGCCGATCAGCCATCTGGCCGAGCGCCCCTTGCGGCTGGAAGAGCGGCTCAAAAAAGTGCCGGACGGGAAGGGTGGTTTCGTCGAACGCCGTGTCAAATTTCCGGTCTGGTTTGATCCGCACGCCAAGAACGGCACGCCGATGTGCCAGGCGCTCGACCTGGCTGCTTTGATGGTGCGTACCTGGATCGACCTGCATCCGCATTCCTTTCCACCCATTGTGATCAACATTACCGATGGGGAGGCAACCGATGGGGATCCGCTGCGCTATGCGCAACAGCTCCGGAGTTTTGCCACGGATGATGGGGAAACGCTGCTTTTCAATGTGCATCTTTCTTCGTCCGAGGAGCCGGCCGTCGAGCTACCGGCCAGCATAGATGAGCTGCCGCGCGATGAGTATGCGGTGTTGCTGTTCCAGATGTCGAGCGTGTTGCCTTTCACCATGCGGGCGGCTGCCGAGCAGGAAGGCTATCGGGTAACCATGGACACGCGCGGTTTTGTGTTCAATGCGGATCCGGTTGCACTGGTGCGCTTCCTGGAAATTGGTACGCGCCCGAGCACGCTACGCTGAGCAGCCATGAACGCCCCACTGGTACGTACCTTCTGGTTGTCACGGTTGGGGACTGCGCCGGCTGCCTGCGAGGATGCCTTTGCCGTACGGCCCGGATGGCCCTTTGCGGCTGCCGTGGCCGATGGGGCCACCGAGTCGGCTTTTGCAGGCGCCTGGGCGCGTCATCTGGTGCGGCATTTCTGCCGGGAGCTCCCGGCCACGCCAGCGGCGCTGCGGGATCGACTGGTACGCTGGCGCGCTGTCTGGCAACCGAACAGACAACCTGCTGCACTGCCCTGGTACGTGGCCGCCAAGCTGGAAGAAGGGGCGCACGCCGCACTACTGGGACTGGTTATACGGTCGGACGGAAGCTGGCAGGCCGTGGCCGTAGGCGATGCGGTGCTCCTGCACCTGCGCGGCAAACGGCTGCTGCAGGCCTGGCCGCTTGACGATCCAGCGCAGTTTCATCACCGTCCAGCCCTGATCAGCAGTCGGGTGGAGGCGGAACTGCCCGATGTTGGAGGGCAGACGGGTTGCTGGGCGCCGGGCGATGCATTCGTGCTGGCGACCGATGCACTGGGAGCCTGGTTGCTGGCAACCGATCCGACCTTGCCGCTGCGCCTGACAACGGAGGCGCTGGCTTCACAGATCACGGCGGCCCGCCGCCGTCGCACATTGCGCAACGACGACGTGGCCGCCGTGGTGGTTCGTTGCCCGGGGGTTCAGTGAAACTGCTGCGCCTCGGTAGAGCCAGCCAGCGCCACTGTGCTGGCCTGTTCGCCGGTGATCACCATGCGCACCGCGTCGAAGTAGCCGGTGCCCACTTCACGCTGATGCCGCACGGCCGTAAAGCCTTTTTCCATGGCGGCGAATTCTTTTTCCTGGAGGCGTACATAGGCGGGCATGCCCTCACGGGCGTAGTCGTAGGCCAGCTCAAACATGGCGTAGTTGAGCGTGTGGAAGCCGGCCAGCGTGATGAACTGGAACTTGTAGCCCATAGCCGCCAGCTCGCGTTGAAAGCGAGCAATGGTGGCGCCGTCGAGGTGCTTTTTCCAGTTGAACGAGGGTGAACAGTTGTAGGCCAGCAGCTTACCGGGATATTCTCGGTGGATCGCTTCAGCAAAGCGCCGGGCTTCGTCCAGATCGGGCGTCGAGGTTTCGCACCAGATCATATCGGCATATGGCGCGTAGGCCAGGGCGCGGGCGATGGCTTGGTCGAGGCCGGCCCGGACGCGGAAGAAGCCCTCGGGCGTGCGTTCACCGGTGAGGAAGGGATGGTCGCGTTCGTCGATGTCGCTGGTCAACAGCGTGGCGGCATTGGCATCGGTCCGGGCGATGATGATGGTGGGTACGCCCATAACGTCGGCCGCCAGGCGGGCAGCCACCAGCGTCTGGATAAACTGACTGGTAGGTACAAGCACCTTACCGCCCAGGTGGCCGCATTTCTTTTCGGAGGCGAGCTGGTCTTCGAAGTGCACGCCTGCGGCTCCGGCTTCAATAAGCGCCTTGGTCAGTTCGAAAGCATGCAGAGGCCCGCCGAAGCCGGCTTCGGCGTCGGCTACAATAGGCACAAGCCAGTCAATCGTGTTGTCTCCCTCAGCATGGTGAATCTGGTCGGCCCGGAGCAGGGTGTTGTTGATGCGGCGAACGAGTGCCGGGACGCTGTTGGCGGGATACAGACTTTGATCCGGGTACATCTGGCCGGCCAGGTTGGCGTCGGCGGCTACCTGCCAGCCGCTGACGTAGATGGCCTGTAGGCCGGCTTTGACCTGCTGCAGGGCCTGGTTGCCGGTGAGGGCACCGAGTGCCGCTACGTAAGGCTCGGTGTGCAGCAGTTCCCAGAGGCGTCGCGCACCGCGGTCGGCCAGGGTATAGGCGATTTCGACCGAACCGCGCAGGCGAAGCACGTCTTCGGCGGTGTAAGGGCGCTGGATGCCCTGCCAGCGGGGATTCGTCCGCCATTCGGCTTCCAGACGGGCCGCTTTGGCGGCTGCAATGGGTTGGCGCATGGCGACTACAGGTTGGTTGATGAGGGGAAGCGTGTTACATGAACCATACATTAAGCGAAATAATATGTCAATAGCGAAATTTCGCCAAAACAAAAATTTCACAAAAGGGACTTTCGGCAGACTTGTTCGTTAACTGGCCCGGTCTCCCTCACGCACGCCCGCTGTCGCATGGAACTCAACGCCGACCTGGTACGCTTTGTCCTTGGACTCAAACTCAAAGCGCTGCGCCAGCAGCGCGGTCTGACGCTCCAGGACGTGGCCGCTAAGGCCGGTCTTTCGGTTTCTTACCTGAGCGAAATCGAAAAGGGCAAAAAATTTCCCAAGCCGGATAAACTCATTGAGCTGGCCTCCGTCTTTTCGGTCTCCTATGAAGAGTTGATCTCTCCACGCCTGGACGAGCGGCTCGATCCGCTGGCTGCGGTCTTCTCTTCTGCCTTCGTGCAGGAGTTCCCTTTTGAATTGTTCGGGCTGACACCAGAAGACCTCTTTCAGCTCTTTACCGATCATCCCACCAAGGCCGGCGCATTGGTTCGCACCTTTCTGGAGATCAGCAAAATGTACGACGTGCAGGTGGAGCACTTTCTGTTTGCGGCCCTGCGCTCCTATCAACAGCTACACAACAACTACTTCCCCGAGCTGGAAGAGGCCGCCCAGAACTTCCGGGCACAGCACGACCTGCCGGCCGGTGAACCGATTCCGCCTGAACGCTTGCGCCGGATTCTGGAGGAGACTTATGGCTACCGAATCGATACCGAGACGCTTCCGAAACACCCCGTGCTGCACGGTTTCCGGTCCGTTTTTGCCGAAGGACCGCAGCCGGTGCTCTTTGTCAACGGACGGTTGCTACCGGCGCAGCAGGCGTTCATCCTGGCACGGGAGCTGGGCTATCGGTTTCTGGAGCTGAAGGAACGGGCGATTACGTCATCCTGGCTACGGGTTGAGTCGTTCGATCAGGTGCTCAATAACTTTCGAGCTTCGTACTTTGCCGGGGCGCTGCTCCTGGATGAAGCGACGCTCTGTGCTGATTTACGGACGTTTCTCGCATACGCACACTGGGACAGCGCCGTGTTGCGAGCGTTTCTGAAGCGCTATGGGGCCACGCCCGAAATGCTCTGTTATCGGTTGACGGAGCTCGTCCCGCAACACTTTGGCCTTCGGGAGATCTTTTTCCTGCGGCTGTTCCATCGGCCGGGAACGGATCGTTTTCAGCTCACCAAGGTGTTTAACCTGTCGCGTGTGCCAGTGCCGCATGGAATCGGGCTGGGGGAGCACTACTGTCGTCGCTGGCCGGCTATTCAGTTGTTGCGTCAGTTGGCTGCGCAGACGCCTCCGCCGGATCCCGCCGCCGATCCGCTGGTAGCGGCGGCCCGCATGCATTTTCTGAACGAGGACGTGACGTTTTTTACGGTGGCACTGGCACGTCCACTGGTGCTGACGCCGGAGCAAAACGCCTGCGTGGCGATCGGCTTTTTGATGGACGACCGCTTTCGCCAGCAGGTGCAGTTTGCCTTGGATCCAGCGTTGCCGGACCTGGAAGTCAATCTGACCTGTGAACGCTGCCCGCTGACTGACTGTGCCGAGCGAGCCGCCGAGCCAGAGGTATGCCGGGCACAGGAAGCCCAGCGGGAACGGGAAGCAGCGCTGGAGGCGTTGCTCGAAGCAGTGCGAAGGGGACAGTTGCCCTGAAACGCTATGCCCGTGTTTCCCACGCCCAGCCAGTATCGCGAGGCCGTGCAGTTTCCGGAGGTGGCCTTTACCGATTCGGAGCTACAGCAGGCCACCCCTGAAGTAGATGCCCTGGGACTGCCACGGGCAATCAGCGGCGCTTTTGCAACGGTGTTCGTGTTGCAGGGACGCACACGCCGGTGGGCCGTGCGCTGTTTTCACGCACCGGTGCCGGATCTGGCCGTACGCTACCGGGCGCTGGCTCGACATCTGGCGCAGCATCCGACGTTGCCGCTGGTACCCTTCGATTTTCAACCGGCCGGGATCCGGGTGGACGATCAGGCCTGGCCGTTGCTGAAAATGGACTGGGTCGAAGGCGTACCGCTCAATCGGTTCGTAGCCGAGCATCTGGACGAACCGGAGATGCTCGCCCGGCTGAGCGAAGCCTGGGTGGCCCTCGTGGAGCAGCTGGAGGCAACGGGTATGGCGCACGGTGATCTGCAGCATGGCAATGTGCTTGTCGGGCAGGAAGCCGATCGGCTCCGGCTGACGCTGGTCGATTACGATGCCGTTTACGTACCGGCACTGCGCGGCCGTAAAAGTCCCGAGCTGGGACACCGAAACTACCAGCATCCAGACCGTAGCGAAGCCGACTTCGGCCCCTGGATCGACCGATTCCCGGCCCTGGTTATTTACACGGCGCTGCAAGCATTGCAGCATCGGCCAGAGCTGGGACGCCGCTATCCGCTTGACGAAGCCCTGCTGTTCCGTGCAGGCGATCTATATGCGCCTGAGCGCTCACCGCTGTTTCAGGAGCTGGAGACGATGGCGCCGGTTCGGCCACTGGTGGCGCTGCTCCGGCAGGCCTGCCATCTGGAGCCAGCGCAGGTGCCCTCGCTGGTCGACGTGCACCAGGGAACCGTAGGCACATTGCCTGGGCGGCGCCGGACGCGTCGGCCCCGACGTGTCCGGCAGCACGCACGGACCGGCTTCGAGCGGGCGTTTGCGCCGGGGGTACTGGGAATCGGCATCCTTGCGGTAGGTCTGATGCTCGGAGCAGGAGTGGGCGCGGGTGTGGCGATGCTGGGGGGTGGTATGGCAATCGCCTGCGGGCTGGCGCTGGTGCATTATCGGCGGCTACCCATCGTGCGGCGCAGACGGCGACTCCGGCGCGAGCTGGCCTTCTTTGATCAATTACTGAGACGGCTTGAGCGCCAGGTAGCGCAGCTGGACGCAGAACGCCGTGCCTTTCTGGAACAGCAACGTTCGCTACAGGCCCGCAGGCTGGAGGAACTGCGTGAGGAAGCGCTGCGGGATCGTCTGAAGTACCATTTTATCGACGAAGCGGCGCAGTTTGAGGGTCTTTCCCACAAAGTGGTCATTCGGCTCAAGGCGGCCGGCATTCGCAATGCCTATCAGGCCACGCCGGAGCGCGTGGCTCGCGCCCGCCAGCTCAGCGACGAGACGCGCGCCCGCGTCCATCTCTGGCGGGCTACGCTGGTAGCCCGTTATCAGCACGAACTCCCTACTCGACTATCACCCGCCGAAGCATTGCGTCTGGAGCGCTACGTAAAGCAGCGGCTGGCTCGCTTCGACGAGGAGCGTCAGCGATTGCTTGAGCGCATCCAGGTCCAGCAGACCGAGCGGGCGCAGGTAGCGCAGCGTATGGCGGCGCTCCCGGCGTTGACGTTTGTCCACTACGTGGCTTACCTGCTCCGCCTGCGGACTCTGCCCTCGCTGGAGCAGGCACCCGCTCCTACGATGCCCCCGACTCCTGCCTCCGGCGATGCTGCGCCCATGACAGCGGCTCCTTTTGACGAAACGCGGCCCTGGTGGGAGCAGCTGGGATAACCACGTCGGGCTGCCGGATGCCGAGAAAGCAACCAGAAGGTGCAGCGGGATCCCTGTCTCGGTACTTCCCTCGGCAACCGTTACGCTCCCGAGGTTTAATGAATCCGTCGCTCGTTCTGAAGCAGATGCTCTGGCGCGGGTTGCAAGTCCGGCTGGAAGAGAAAAGCAGCGTTCGGACAGGACGGGCCGTTCGCAAAGGCTGGTGCCTTGTAGCGGGGTAGAACAACCCGCTATGGCCGCACCTCGACGCGATAGCGCCCGATCAACCGACGCCCCGGCTCGTCCGACAAGCGAAGGTAAAGATAAAACGCCTCGTCCCGACCCAGCACCGGACCCGGAAGCTCCAACACCTGCTGCCACACGCCCGAAAGACCCACAACCACCCCATAAGGCGCTATGTCCGCATCTGCATACCCAGGCCGCTCAAAAAACGAAGGCTTCCGGTTGTAAAAGTAGGCCAGCACTAACGTATCGCCTGCAAAATACACCCCCTCCATCTTGGAACTCCGCAACAACAGCTCGTTGAACCGAGCCCGATCATTCACCAGCAAGTCCGCCGGCATCTCCTGCGGCGGATCCCGCCAGGCCTCATGCCGCAACGCCACCCGACGAACCAACCGGGCCGACGTGTCCCCCAGCGCATACAACTGCAACTCCAAAGACTGCGCATACACCACCGCGGCAATCCGACGCTGCTCGGCTACGTCCACACTCACAAAACGCCCGATGTAATTGCCCTCCAGGTACATACGGGGGTACTGCCCAAAGCGATACAGCACCCTGCTCAAACTGGTATCCATGACCGAAAGCGACCGCGTTTCGGCACAGGCCGGCTTGAACCAGTCTGAGCAGGGTTCGGCCAGCGCAATCGACGGCACCACCAGACGACTCCCATCCAGCCGACGCCAACCCGATTGCGGCAAATAGCCATCGGGGAATCGGGGGCGGTCCAGAAAGCGACCATCCACCCTAAAACGACTCGGATAGCCTCCTTCTTCTACATAGAGCACGCTGCCCTGCAAAAGCACACGGACAGGCCGGCGTAAGGCGCCGGGCTCCTCAAACCCTGGCCGGCCGATGACCTGCACAGGTCGTCCCAGGCTGTCGTAAACCACTACCCGACGCAGCCGAAAATCCGGCACATAAAGCCGAAACGGTTGCAGGGCTACCTCCACCGACCGAAACTCCCCCAGAAACAGCGTGTCCGGCTCCTCAAGCCGAAACGTGTCGACCAAAACCAGCTCGGCCCGGAGCGCGGCGGGCTTTTCCGCGCCACATCCACACAGAAGGGCCCCGATGACCACAACCAACGGCCACCAGGACCCTCGCTCCCCCCTTTTAAACATCGACGACTCCTTCAGTCTGGTTTAATGACGATTGGACAGAAACAATTAATAGGCGGTGGCACACAATCACCAGTTCCCTCCCAATCGACTTCACAAATACGAAGTTGTGGATCTGCCACCACTTCTTCAGGCTTGTGCACCCACGGCAGTAGGCTCAGCCCTACCGCCACCACCAGAAACCACGTCGCCAAACGTTCCTGCCAGCTTCTCATGGCTCACCTCCTTGTGTTTGGTTTTTGAAAAGACATAGAAAGCTCTATGGTTCATCACGAAGCAA
>JAUZRN010000039.1 GCA_030950375.1 Rhodothermus sp.
CCTCCTCCGCCGCCCTGGTCTTTGCATTGTTCACTGGGCTTCAAGGTCGATGGGCATTCTTCCTTATTTTTGTCCGGATGATTCGGGGAGGGAAAAGGCCGCTGTCCATAGGCGTCGTAATGCATTCCTCCGATCCATACCAGTAAGCATAGGATACGAGCCCACATGGCGCTTCTTCGACTTGGTCATATCATGAAGTACCGAAATGATTCGGGGGTAAATTTCTCTCTCTCTTCCCTGTCAAGCGACAGACTTTAAAGACTCAATGAATCATCTCCGCCACGCTACCGGCCACTACAGTGTGCAGGGCTTCCGGATGCAGATAGCGCTGCACGGCCTCGTTGACCTGCTGCCGGGTGACAGCGCGAATTTCTTCTGGATAGCGGTCCAGGTAGCCCGGACCAAAGCCACGTTCGATGTTAATCAGCAGAGCTGTGGCCAGCCCCGAGGTCGTGCTCAGGCCCGTCTGAAACAGGCCAGTCAGCGACTCTTTCTTTTCAGCCAGCTCCTCCTCGGTAACCCCTTCGTCCACAAAACGTTGCACCTGTTCCAACGTGGCCTTGAGGCCCTGTTCCAGACGATCCTGGCTGAGCGTTACCTCAATTTCAAAATGGCCATCGTGCTCGGTGGAAATGCCTTCAAGCGCGGCATGGATGCCATAGGTCAATCCCTGCTCGTCGCGCACGGTCGCCATCAGGCGAGCGGAAAAGTTGCCGCCCAGAACATAGGTACCTACATAGAGGGGTATATAATCGGGGTGCTGGCGCCGTAGTGCCACGGCATGGCCCATGAGCACATCCAGGTTCTGGCGGTCGGGTACCTGGATCGTCACACGATCCGGTGGTTGCGGTGCTGCCTCGGCAGCGAAGCATGGGGTAACCCGATGGGGGGCCCAATCAGCAAACGCCGCCCGCACCAATGGTTCGGCCACCTCTGGCTGCACGTTGCCCACCAGCACCAGCACCAGCTCGTTCGCTCCGAAGTGGGCGGCATGATAGGCCTGTACGTCCTCCAGTGTCAGCGAAGCCAGCCGCTCCAATTCGGCCGCTGGATCGCGCCGGTAGTTCGGATGTGCAGAGGGATAGAGCCGCTGGCTCAGAGCAATGCGGGCGCGGGTACTCGTCTGCTCCAGTTGCTGCTGAAGCTGCGCTTGCACGTGCAGTCGGGCTTTTTCGAATTCGCCGGGGTCGAATCGGGGTTCGCGGAGTTGTTCAGCCAGCAGCGGTAGTACGTCCGCCAGGTGCCGTCGGAGCATACGTCCAGCAAACTCGACGCGTGATCCTTTGCTGGTGAAGCTCAGATGCGCCCCGCGGTCTTCCAGCAGTCGTGCCAGCTCGAAGCGATCACGGCGCCGCGTACCTCGATCCAGCATAGCGACAACAAGCCGCTGCACAAGCGTTTCCCCCGCGGCAAAGTCCGGCCAGGTGCGCAGGGAGCCACGCAGAGTTACGACCTGCTCCACAGGCACTGGCAGCACATAAAGCCGGCAGGGGCCGGCAGTTATCTCTACGACACGTTCAGCGAATGTTCGACGCATGGTACTTCACGGGTTTCGGGGAACATACCATCCCACTGTACGCGCCGCTTCAATCAGGTAGGTCTGGGCCACGCGCTGCACATCGTCCGGGGTAACACGGGCGATTCGATCCAGATAGGTGGCGTAGAGTTTCCAGTCGCCCAGCGCAATGGCTTCGTTGAGTTGGGCCGCAATCGCAAACGGCCCATCGCGCCCGTACGCTTCGAGCGCAGTCAGTTGCTCTCGGGCACGGACCACTTCCTCCTCGGCAACGCCCTCGTGCGCCACACGCTCCAGTTCCTCCAAAAGCACTGTTTCCACCTCGGCATGCGTCTTACCGGGAGCCAGGCGAGCCACTACGTAAAACAGACTGGGATCGCAATGGCGTTCGTTCGCGGCTACCACCAGAGTGGTCAGACCGGCATCCGTCAGCCGACGGTATAGACGGCTGTTGCGTCCCTGAGAAAGTAGCGTAGCCAGCACATCAAGTGCATCAGCATCTGGCTCCAGTCCAGCAGGCGCCTTGAACGCGATCATGACCAGTCCGAGCTGTCCGGCCTGTTGTACCGTTACACGGCGTTCACCTCGCTGTACCGGCTCGCGCGTCCACACCGGTGGAATTGGTTGAGGAGCTCGTGGAATAGAGCCAAAGTGCTCCCGCACTAATGTCAGTGCCGTCTCCGGGTCGAAGTCGCCAATGATAGAGACGGTGGCGTTGTTTGGCCAGTAGTAGGTATCGTAGAAATGGCGAAGGGCCTCGGCTGTCATGTGCTCAACATCGCTCCGCCAGCCAATGGTAGGGTGGCGATAGGGATGCGCCACAAAGGCCACACTCCAGACGGCATGATAAAGGTTACGCAGCGGATCATTTTCGCCCCGATCCATTTCATTCAGGATCACGGTACGTTCGGCCTCCACATCTTCTGGCCGTATCAACGCACCTCGCATGCGATCCGCCTCAATTTCAACGGCCAGTGCCAGATGCTCCCGAGGCAGCAGCGCGTAGTAGTTCGTACGGTCCAGCCAGGTCGTTGCATTTACCTGAGCCCCCACGCGTTGCAACACCTGAAAGACCGACGTTCCCCGTGTCTTATTAAAGCGTTCGGTTCCCTTAAACATCAGATGCTCCAGCATGTGCGTGGCGCCGGTCAGACCGGTAGGTTCATTCCGGCTTCCTACATGGTAGGTGATCATAAAGGCAACGACCGGCACCACGTTCTGGGGCATCAGCAGCACCTGCAGATCGTTGGTGTCCAGGCGATACGCCTCAATGCCACCAGCAGCTTCCACGAAGGTAAAGTCCTTGACCTGGCGGCCTGTCGTTGAGAACACTTCGGGTATAGCCATCACGTATACTCCACGGTGTATGTTTTTCAGTGGGCATCCAGCCAGTTATCGCCCACGCCGACCTCTATTTCAACAGGGACTCCTTCGAGCGGAAGCGCCCGGGTCATCTCTTCTGTAATCAACTGACGCACTGGTTCGACTTCTTCGGGTGGCATTTCGAAGACCAGCTCGTCATGCACCTGCAGCAGCATTTTGGCCTGGTAGCCTTCTCGCTGGAGTCGGTGGTAAATGTGCACCATGGCCAGCTTGATCATATCGGCCTGTGTGCCCTGGATGGGCATGTTGACAGCGATACGCTCGGCCATGGAGCGTTCTGCCCGATTCCGGGCATTGATGCTGGGTACATAGCGACGGCGTCCCAGCAGCGTTTCGACGTAGCCTTTCTGGCGAGCTTCTTCGATCACGCGATGCAGAAAGCGAGTCACGCCCGGAAAAGCCCGCTGATATTCTTCAATGAGCTGCTGGGCCTCACGCGTCGAGCACCGCAGCCGCTGGGCCAGTCCCCAGGCCGAAATGCCATAGGGAATCCCATAGTTGACCATTTTGGCGCGTCGGCGCTGTTCGGGAGTCACTTTTTCGGGAGGCACCTTGAAGACCCGGGCAGCGGTTGCCGTGTGGATATCCTCGCCTTCCAGAAAGGCCCGGCGTAGTGCTTCGTCACCACTCAGAGCGGCCAGAATGCGCAGCTCGATCTGCACATAGTCGGCCGAAAGTAGTTTCCAGCCCGGACGGGGTACAAAAGCGCGGCGGATTTCACGTCCCACCTCGGTGCGCACCGGAATGTTCTGCAAATTTGGATTACTGGACGAAAGCCGTCCGGTGGCTGTCACGGTCTGATTGAAGGTGGTATGGATACGGCCGGTTTCCGGATGAATGAGCGGCTCAAGCCCATCGACATAGGTACTTTTGAGCTTGGCCAGGTGTCGCCAGTCAAGGATCAGGCCTGGAAGCGGATGCTGGGTCGCCAGTTCCTGTAGCACGCTTTCTCGAGTAGAAGGTCGACCGGTGCTGGTTCGCGCCCGGGGCTTCAGTCCCAGCCGCTGGAACAACACTTCGGCCAGTTGCTGTGGCGAGCCGATCTTGAAGGTAACGCCAGCGATTTCGTAGATCTTCGCTTCCAGTTCATGAAGTTCTTGCTCAAGCTGGTCGCCGATTTCTCGAAGCACCTTGCGATCAATGCAGATGCCCGTTCGCTCCATGTCGGCCAGCACCTCAATGAGCGGAAATTCCATCTTTTCAGCGATAGACCGAAGCCCGAGCCGGTCCAGCTCTTCGGCCAGCACGTCTGCCAGCTGTAGCGCGATATCGGTATCCTCACAGGCATACGGTCCGACTTCATCAATCGCTACATCACGCATGGACTTCTGGTCCCGGCCCGAGCCAATCAGCTCCGAAATCGAAACCATCTGATAGCGCAGATACTGGCGGGCCAGCACCTCCAGGTTGTGTGGCTCTTCAGGCGCAATCAGATAGTGGGCCACCATGGTGTCAAAGTAGGGCGGCGGCATTTCCACGCCATGGCGGGCCAGTACGACCAGATCGTATTTCAGATGTTGTCCGATCTTACAGCGAGCATGCTGAAGAATCGGCGCCAACCGTTCGAGAACGGTTTCCGTTGGCGTCCCATCGGGCAGCGGCGTCGGCACGTAATAGCCCTGGCCTTTTTCCCAGGAAAATGCAATCCCTACCAGCGAGGCCCACATGGCCTCGGTCGAGGTTGTCTCTGTGTCGATCGCCAGCCGCTCACATTGCCTCAGATGCGCAATCAACTCCTCCAGCTGTTGCTGATTACGCACAATCCGGTAGTCTGCCTTTTCCGGATCATAGACCTGAAGCGGCTCGTAGGGACCAAAATCGAAATCCGGCTCGGTCACCTCCTCGATGGTTTCGGTCCGTTCTCCTTCACCGTCTGCCACGCCCGTCAGCCCTCCTTCCCGGAGGCGTCGCACCAGCGAATCGAATTCCAGCTCCTGGAAAAGCTGCAAGAGACGAGGCAGATTGGGCTGCGCCCGATGGAACGTCTCCCAGCGGATACGTAGCGGCACATCGGTCCGGATCGTAACCAGCCGTTTGGACAGCAGCGCTTCCTCGCGGTGATGCAGCAATCCTTCGCGGGCTCGTTTTCCCTTCACCTCCTCGGCATGAGCCAGCAGGTTTTCTACCGAACCATACTGGCGGATAAGCTGAACAGCCGTTTTTTCACCAATGCCAGGCACCCCGGGCACGTTATCGCTCGGATCACCCATAAGCGCCAGCACGTCGATGAACTGTGGAGGCTCCAGGCCATAGGTCTCGCGAAACGTCTCGATCGTAATCAGGTCGAAGGCTTCCCCGCGTCGTGCAGGCTTATAAATGGAGATATGGGAGCTTAGCAGTTGCAGGAAGTCTTTGTCGGGCGAGACGATCACCACATCAATGCCATGCGCTTCGGCCCGCCGCGCCAGCGTACCGATCACATCATCTGCTTCCACACCAGGCTCCTCGATAACCGGAATGTCCAGCGCCCGCACAATCTCCTTGATCCAGGGCAGATTGGTCAGCAGATCATCCGGCGGAGGTTCCCGATGGGCCTTATAGGCTTCATAGATAGCTTCACGAAAGGTCCCTTCTTCCCCAGCAGCATCAAAGACCACGGCCATGTATTCCATACCATGGTCTTCGATCAACTTCAGCAACGAAACCGTAAAACCATAGGCCGCTGAAGTGTTCTGGCCTTTTGTGTTGACCAGCGGCCGGCCAATAAACACATAATGCGCCCGATAGGCCAGCGCCATTGCATCGATCAGATAAAGACGCTGCATATCGGACGGTGGCCGATTCGCTTCCTGCTCAGCAAACAGATGGAGCTGGTCCTTTTTTTGCACGGGCCCTCTGCGTCGATGCAATCCGGAAAATACATTGCCAAAAGTTAAAAAGGTCGGGGAAAGTTAGTTCCTCGTGTTGCGTTATATTGAAGCTGATTTTCTGGGACACATAGAAGCAAGACAGCATGTCGCGGCAAACACCACCTGTTATCCATAAGCCGGAGGTCGTTCTGGTGACCGGAGGAGCCGGCTTTATTGGGTCGAATTTTCTACTGTACATGGTGCCCCGCTATCCCTCTGTGCAGTTCATTAACCTGGACAGCCTGACCTACGCGGGCAACCTGCTCAACCTGCGGGATATCGAAGAGGCCCCGAATTATCGGTTCGTGCGGGGCGATGTAGCCGACGCGCCCCTGGTGGAGCGGCTGTTTCGGGAGTATGGTATTACGACGGTAGTACATCTGGCTGCTGAAAGCCATGTAGATCGCTCCATCATGACGCCCCTGTCGTTCGTGCTTACGAATACGGTGGGGACGGTCACCCTGCTCGAAGCGGCTCGTAAGGCATGGGGTAACCATGCCGACCCCGAACGCTTTCGCTTCTATCATATCTCCACCGACGAAGTGTTCGGCAGTCTGGGACCAGAGGGCTACTTTACCGAATCGACTCCTTACAACCCACGCTCGCCGTATGCCGCCTCCAAGGCTGCCAGCGATCACTTCGTGCGGGCTTACTGGCACACCTATGGTCTGCCCGTGGTCCTGTCGAACTGCTCGAATAATTACGGGCCTTACCAGTTTCCTGAAAAACTCATCCCCCTGGTTCTCCTGAATGCCCTGGAGAACCGCCCCATCCCGATTTATGGAAAAGGCGAAAATGTCCGCGACTGGCTTTACGTGCGCGACCACTGCACAGCGATCGAACGCATTCTGTTTTCTGGACAGCCGGGCCAGACCTATCTGGTCAGTGCAGGTTGTGAGCGCAAGAACCTGGAGCTGGTCCGGCAATTGCTGGATCTGATTGACGAAGCGCTGGGACGGCCGATAGGACAATCACGCCAGCTCATCACCTTTGTCAAGGATCGTCCCGGACACGACTTTCGCTATGCGCTGGATGCTTCCCGGTTGCGTCAGGAGCTGGGCTGGGAACCGGCCTATACGCTCGAGGAAGGGCTGCGTGAAACCGTCCACTGGTATCTGACGCACCGGGACTGGCTGGAAGCTGTCACGGACGCTTCTTACCGTTCGTATTACGAAAAACAGTATGTTTTGCGTTAAATGAGCCGTCCACTCAAGGGTATCGTATTGGCTGGCGGGACCGGCAGCCGCCTCTACCCGTTGACCAAGGTTACCAACAAACACCTGCTTCCCGTCGGTCGCTATCCCATGATCTATCATCCATTGATCCGGATGCGCCGCGTAGGCATCCGTGAGGTGGCCGTCGTCACCAGCCCCGAACACATGGGCGACGTGGTCAACCTGCTGGGCAGCGGCCGTGATTTCGGCCTGGATCTGACCTATCGCGTGCAGGATGAGCCGGGCGGCATTGCCCAGGCTATCGGACTGTGCGAACGCTTTATCGACGGCGACCCGTTTCTGGTCATTCTCGGCGATAATATTCTCTCGGAAGACCTGCACGATGAGGTGGCTGCCTACCAGGAACAGCTTCGACGCCACGGGGGCGGTGCCCGCGTTCTACTCAAGGAAGTACCTGATCCGGAGCGCTACGGCGTCCCCCGCATCGAAGGCGATCGCATCGTCGAAATCATCGAAAAACCAGCCCGCCCCCCCAGTCGCTATGCCGTTACAGGCATCTACTTCTACGATGCCTATGCTTTCGAAGTGATCCGTCACCTCAAACCCAGCGCCCGTGGCGAACTGGAAGTAAGTGACGTAAGCAATGCCTACATTGCCCGCGGTCAGCTCTCCTATGGCATCCTGCAAGGCTGGTGGGGGGATGCCGGCACCATCGAAGGCTGGCATGAAGCCAACCGACTGGCCCGTGATCTGGTGTACGAAGAGCTGGAAAACTTTCGCAATAACCGGCGATGAACTGGAAGGAAGGTCCGATTGAAGGCGTGATCGTTCGGCCCCTTAAACGCTACGAAGACACACGGGGCTGGCTGGCCGAGTTTTTTCGCCAGGATGAACTGGATCCTTCCGTCTATCCCGTCATGGGCTACGTCTCGCTCACTCATCCTGGCATCACGCGTGGCCCTCACGAACACCGCGAGCAGACCGACCTGTTTGTGTTTTTCCATGGTCGGCTCCGCATGTATCTCTGGGATGCCCGATCCGATTCCCCCACTTATGGCTATCGCCAGGTCCTTGACGTGGGCGAGGCCCATCCAGTAACCGTGCTGGTGCCACCCGGGGTGGTCCATGCCTATCGGAATATCGGCGACAGACCGGCGTTGCTGGTCAACTGTCCCAACCGCCTGTATGCCGGCTGGGGCCGCCAGGAACCTGTTGATGAAATCCGCCACGAAAATCGCCCCGATCATCCCTTCCATATGGACTGACACGTTCGGCACGTTTTTTTCTGAGGAAATCTGCTGTTTTGGTCGAACCCGCAACCAGGGCGAACGTTCGGCCTCGGGATAGTTGTTGAATCATTCGTAAGCGCCCGTGTATCTGCTGCTGTTCGACATCGACGGGACCCTGATCCGCACCCACGGTCTGGGACGCCAGACCATGGAAAACGCCCTGTCAGCGTGGCTGGGACGGCCTGTAACAACTCAGGGCGTTGATTTTGCCGGTCGTACAGATCCGGCTATTCTACTGGATATTCTGACAGTTAGTGGCCTGCCCGAACACGTGGCGCGCCATCTACTGCCTGAAGCTCTGGCGGTTTACAGCCAGGCGATGCTCCGGCGGCTTCGCACAGAACACCTTGAGGTATTGCCCGGGGTCACGATGCTACTGGAAGAACTGTGCGAGTGGCCCGACGTCTATCTGGGCCTGGTGACAGGCAACCTGCGTTCAGTGGCCTTCCACAAGTTATCCCTGGCAGGCCTGGCCGGCTACTTTGGTGAAGGAGCTTTCGGATGCGACCATGCCAACCGCAACGAACTCCCACCGATCGCTGTCAAGCGAGTTCGGGAAGCTACAGGCTATCCATTTACCGGCGCCGAAACCATCATCATTGGCGACACCCCTCATGATATAGCCTGTGCCCGACATGCGGGTGCCTCCGTGGTTGCTGTCTGCACCGGAGGCTATACGCGAGATGCGCTGGCGACCTATCGGCCCGACCTGCTGCTGGAAGACCTGAGTAATCCGGAGCCTTTTTTCGAATGGCTGAGCGCACAACGTGCCCTTTCAGGCAAAGCGTCGTAGCGTCCGCGCAACGCCAGCCGCATAGCTACCGCCGAATAGATTGAGGTGGTTAATCAGGTGGTACAGGTTATACAGCTCACGGCGCTCTTCGTACCCGGGTTCGAGGGGCCAGGCTGCACGATAAGCGGCATAAAAACGCGTATCAAAGCCTCCGAACAGTTCGGTCATTGCCAGATCGGTTTCCCGATCCCCATAGTAAACAGCTGGATCAATCAGGGCAGCGCGTCCGTCGAACGTCACCATGAAATTACCACTCCACAGATCACCGTGCAGCAGCGAAGCCGGCGGGCGGGCCGGTAGCAATTCGGGAAGTCGTTTTTCCAGCCGTTCCAGCCATCGATCCCAGTCACGCTCCCAGTGTCCCTGCTGACGCGCCCAACGTACCTGCGGTGCAAGGCGATGCTGCCAGAAAAACGTCGGCCAGTCATCCTCCCATGCGTTCTCTTGAGGCATACGCCCGATAAAGTTGTCCTGCGTGAAACCGTAACGTGGCCCCTGCACTTGGTGCAGGTGGGCCAGCCCTTCGCCAAAGTGCTCCCAGAAGTGCGGCCCCGGCCGGCCGGGCTCGATCCACTCCAGCACCAGAAAGCCGGGGCGATCCGACTGCGCTTCGCCCAACGCCACAACCTCCGGAATTACCAGAGGGCTTTTAGCCGCACGTAGCGCACGCAACCCGACCGCTTCAGCCTTAAACGTATGAGCTACCTCAGCAGGCCCCCACTTTAAAAAGTAAACCCCACGATCCGTCTCCAGACGACACGCCCGGGCAATGCAGCCTCCACCCACAGGCGCTATGTGCCGCACCGAGCACCTAAACACCGCCGTCAGGGCCTTCAGGAGCTCCGCGGGCAACGTCATCGCGATAACCCGACCGTTTCTTTCAGGCCATGCGCGGCCAGAAGATGCTGCAGCAGGCGCCGCGCCGTGCGTTCGACAATCTGATAAACCATTTCAAAGCCTCGCTCTCCGCCATAGTAGGGATCCGGCACCTCGCCGTTGCCCGGCTCCGGATCAAAGGATCGAAAGAGTTGCACCTTGCCCCGAAAGCGTCCTTCGTGATCCAGGTGAAGGACGTCTTCAAGGTTTTCCCGATCCATTACGAAGATGTAGTCGTAATGGGCCAGATCTTCCTGGCTGAGCTGACGTGCGACGTGGTTGCTCAGGTCCACGCCATGCCGCAGGGCCGTGCGCTGCATGCGCCGATCGGCCGGTTCGCCCACATGCCAGGGACCGGTTCCGGCCGAGTCAATCTCAAAGTGTGCGGAAAGCCCGGCTTCGTCCACCAGCTTACGAAATACGCCTTCAGCCAGTGGACTCCGGCAGATATTGCCAAGGCAAACGAACAGTACCCGAATCGGTTGATGAAGGGTCGGCGGCATAAGCGCGCTGCAGTTATCCGTCTGTAAAAATGGAGGAAAGTTCTGAACGTCTGTCTTCCAATAAAAGTGCCCTACCTGACGAAAAATTGAGACGTTCTTGATTGGGAGGTCGCTCCATTGTTTCTTTTATCGTCAAACGATATGTTCCGACGCGTAATGCAACAGCCTTTATTTGAGGACGAACCACACGTCTGGCGGGTTGGTGAATTAGCCCGCGCGCTTCGGGAAACGGTTGAAACGCTGTACGACGAGCTGATTGTTGAAGGAGAGCTGTCCAATTTTCGGCAACACCGCCAAAGTGGCCACTGCTACTTTACATTGCAGGACGATCAGGGGCAGTTGCAGTGCGTGATGTGGGCCCGTAAAGCCCAGCAGCTCTTTTTTCAACCTGAGGATGGCCACCAGGTGCGCGTTCAGGGGCACCTGACGTTCTACGAGCCACGCGGCACCCTGCAGTTGATTGTTGAGACCATGACGCTGGCCGGTGCCGGTGCCCGCCAGCAAGCCCTTGAGGCGCTCAAACGTCGGCTGGCTGCCGAGGGGCTGTTCGATTCCGCCCGCAAACGGCCCCTTCCTCGCTTTCCCCAGCGCATCGGCGTTGTCACTTCTGATAGTGGGGCGGCATTGCGCGACATCCTCAGCGTTTTGCGGCGTCGCTTTCCAATCGTTGAGGTGCTGTTGTGTCCGGTCCATGTACAGGGATGGCAGGCTGCCTCGGCCATTGCCCGGGCCATTCGCCTGTTGAACCAACTGCCAGAGCGTCAGCGCCCTGACGTGCTCATTGTAGGCCGTGGCGGCGGTTCGGTCGAAGACCTCTGGGCCTTTAACGAGGAAATGGTGGCCCGTGCAATTTTTGCATCCCATATTCCCGTCATCAGTGCCGTAGGCCACGAAACAGACGAATCGATCGCCGATCTGGTAGCCGACCGTCGGGCCGCCACGCCTTCTATGGCAGCCGAGATTGCCGTCCCCGATCGAAACGAGTTGGAAGCCGAGCTGATACGCATGGTGAAAGGTATGCGACAACACCTCCTGCTATCCCTCAAACGCCGGCGCCAGCAAGTAGATACGCTGCTCCATCACTATGGCCTACGCCGCATCCCAGATCGGCTGGATCGCCTGAAGGCCGATACGCTTCAGCTGAAAGTGCGTCTGCACCAGGGCATCCACCAGCTTCTGGATCGGCGTCGGCAGAGCCTCCTCCTGCTGGAGAGTCGTCTGGCCGCTTTCGACCCCAAACGTCCTTTGCAGCGGGGATACGTACGCGTGTACCATAATGGCCACCTGGCTACCCAGGCCCATCAGTTACAACCCGGCGATGAGGTCTCGCTCGAGTTTTACGACGGCCGACACACAGCCCGTATCACGCGTTAGGGGGTCCCTGCACCCGTTCTTACAGCCATGTACTGTGCTACCCGATCAGCTATCCAGAAGCCCAGAGGAGCCAACCGCACACCCTGCAGGTTTGCAATCAGCGCAACGACCACCCGCTCCTCAGGAAGGAGCACCAGCACCGAGCTTCCTCCCACGGCACCGCCGGTGTGCCAGACAAAGTGACGCCCCCCTTGCTCGCCTACGCGCCATCCCAATCCATAGCCCGTCTCCTCTCCGGACGCGGTGCGCTGAGACGTAAACAGCAGATGCACCGTCTCGGACTTGAGCAATCGTCCGGTCAATAGTCCATTACCAAAACGTACCAGATCTGAAGCCGTCGAAAGGAATCCGCCACCAGCCCATTTGACGCTGTTATCCACGTAAGGCGCGTTCATCAGCAGGCTATCCCGATACACATAGAACCGAGCACGATGCATAATCAAGCTGTCGACATGCTCGGCAACCGTATGATACATTCCCAATGGATCAAAAACATAACGGCGCATAAACTGCAGAAATGGCATGCCGGCTGCCCCTTCGATGACGGCACTGATCAGATTCCAACCGTAACTGGAATAGGAAAAGCGGGTGTCCGGTCGAAAAAGTAGCGTATCGTCCTTGAACACCTCCAGCGCCTCCAGAACCGAATCATAATGCCGGGTACTGTAGAATTCCTGATCCCGGTAATGCCGAATCCCTGCCAGGTGCCCGGCCAATTGCCGGGTGGTAATCGGCCAGCGTTTCTTTGGAAACGAAGGCACATAGCGCTGCACCGGAGCATCCAGGTCCAGCCTGCCCTGTTCTATCAGCAGGCCCAGCGCGGCCGAGGTGAGCGACTTAGATACACTGGCCACCCGCAGCTTGGTCTGCGGAAGCATCGGAACGCGGTTTTCCACATCGGCATAGCCAAAGCCTTCGGCCCAGATAAGCTCCCCTTTTGCCCCGATGGCAGCCGAAAGTCCAGGAATCCCATAGCGATGCATCAGGGCATCAATAGAGTCCCGAACCTGCATAAGGAGCGCAGCATGCGCAGGGGCAGGAGCAAGGGCATAGCGCGGTGCCTGCTGCGCCTTCAGCGTTGGCACGATCGCCAGCAGTATGAGCAGCAGCCCAGAAGCCTTCGATCGCCACATGGCTTTTTCCAATGATTTTTTGGAACGTAGGCTATTATCTTTTGGAAGTACAGATAAATCTAAAACCCTGCGAGGTACTATGCTGGGGGTACTTCTGACGTTGTGCCTCTGGGGCATAACCGGCACAGTTGGGACACAACCCGATACGATCTATACCGTCATTCTGGAAGGAGGCACCATCTATGATGGCACCGGAGCGCCCCCTTTTGTAGCCGATGTGGGCCTGCTGGGCGATCGCATCGTAGCTATTGGTGATCTGACAGAAGCACGCGCAGCCCTACGGCTGAACGTCGAAGGCCTTGTAGTAGCCCCGGGCTTCATTGATATTCATAGCCATGCCGTCCGAGGTGGCCCGGAGACCAGTGGCATCTTTCGTCATCCGCTGGCCGAGAACTATATCCGCCAGGGCGTTACCACGGTATTTGCCGGACAGGATGGTTCCTCCCCTCTTCCCATTGGAGAATTTCTGGCTCGCTTCGAGCTGACGCCGGCGGCCATCAACCTGGGCCTGTTTGTGGGGCATGGGAGCGTTCGCCGTGCGGTGATGGGCAATGAAAACCGTGCTCCTACCCCCAACGAACTGGAACAGATGAAGGCCCTGGTGGCCCAAGCCATGGAAGAAGGAGCCTGGGGACTGTCCTCGGGCTTAAAGTACGTCCCGGGAGCCTATGCGCACACTGAAGAGGTGATCGCTCTGGCCCAGGTGGCTGCCCGCTATGGAGGCATTTACATCACCCACATGCGGGACGAAGGGCTGCGGGTGCTGGAAAGCGTAAAAGAGACCATTCGGATCGGACGCGAGGGCGGCCTGCCGGCACAAATCACCCATACCAAAATTATCGGCCCGCGCATGTGGGGGAAAAGCCGGGAGCTGCTTCGCCTGGTGGACGAAGCGCTACAGGCGGGCATTGACGTCTCCATGGACCAGTACCCCTATACAGCCTCCAGCACAGGCATCAGCGTGCTATTCCCTTCCTGGGCGCTCGAAGGCGATCGGGAAGCCCTCCTGGCCCGCCTGCAGGATCCCGCAACCCGGCGCAAAATCAAAGAGGCTGTTCTCTTCAACCTGCGTGAGGATCGGGGCGGTGGCGACCCTTCGCGTGTTCAGCTGGCATTCTGCGCCTGGGATACGACGTTGAACGGTAAAAACCTGGCACAGGTGCTCCAGGAGCAGGGGCGTCCAGTTACCGTCGAAGCAGCAGCCGAACTGGTCCTGGAAATTCAGGAGCGCGGGGGCTGCACCGGGATCTTTCATGCCATGAGCGAAGATGACGTAGCGCGCATCATGCAGCATCCGCGCACGATGATCTGCTCAGACGGGGGGATTCCTGATCCTGGCGTAGGCGTACCACACCCTCGCAATTATGGGGCTTTCGCTCGCGTGCTGGCCCGCTACGTACGCGAACGTAGCCTGCTTACACCTGAAGTCGCTATTCACAAAATGACCGGGCTACCGGCCTGGCGTCTGAATCTGAAAGACCGGGGCGTGCTGCGCGCTGGCGCCTATGCCGACGTGGTTGTCCTGGACCTGAACCGCATGCAGGACCACGCTACTTTTACGCATCCCCATCAGTATGCCGAAGGCATCGTACATGTGTTTGTAAATGGCCAGGCTGTACTACTTCATGGCAAGCTCACAGGAGCACGTCCCGGCCGCGTTCTGCGCAAAGGACAGGATGAGGTATGAGTTATCCGTGTGCCCCGACGCATCAGTTCCTGCTGACGAAAAAAGCGGAGGCACCTCGCTGGCAACGAGCATGCCTCCGCTTTTCTGTATCCCCCGGGGAATGGGGGCTTGCCATCAAGCAAGCTTACGCAGACAAAGGGATTCCCTTGTCCGCGCAGCCATCCTATACACAGGGCTGTCGTTAGGCCCAGAAAGGCCCTCTGGCCTGGACAGAATGCAATCCAGACCGCTCGGGCCACGTACAGCAAAGATAGCGCAAGGCCACTTCTTCCGTCTGCCTTCCGTCTATCCCTGCAAAACGGCCCGTGTTACTACCACACGTCTCCATCCTTCATACGCTACGTCAGGACCGTCGTAAAACGATCCTTCGTTTGCTTACATGGTGTCATCAGCTGCTGCCGCTGTGTCTGGTGCAGCCATTACGGTATCCTGCTGTAGCGTATCCACAGCAGCCGGCGCTTCTTCCTGTTCCATTGCCGGTTGCTCTGGCTGCTGCTCAGCTGCGCGCTGCCCACAGGCACTTACTGCTGTCATAAATAGCAGTGCAAACAGAACATAGACGAAACGACGCATGGCTCCTGGATGTTGGTTAGTGGGTGAGCTTGACGATAGCTTGAAATATACAGCTTTTCTCTGGTAAAAAAAGAGGAGATTTACATTTTTTAGAAGCTCCGACAAGCAAACCGCAACCCGCACAATCAATCCACCTGATGTCTACTCCGATTCTGGTTTCCTGGAGCGGCGGTAAAGACAGCGCCCTGGCACTCTACCGTATCCTGCAAGATCCTTCCTGGCAGGTGGTGGGTCTGCTGTGCACGATCAGTCAGCCTTACAACCGGATCACCATGCACGGGGTGCGGCGTGCACTGCTTGAACAGCAGATCGCAGCCATCGACTGTGCCCCGGTGATTCCCATCTTGCTGCCCCCCGATGCCTCCAATGAGCGCTATGAAGCCGCCTGGGCCGCCGCATTGCACCCTTTTGTTGAGCAGGGAGTCCAGCACGTAGCGTTCGGGGACATCTTTCTGGAGGACATTCGCGCCTATCGCGAGCAGCAACTGACCAGACTGGGGATGACCCCGGTCTTTCCGATCTGGACCGGTAGTCGCCGACGCACCGACAGTCTGGCCCTGCTCGACGCCTTCTGGCAGGCCGGCTTCCGCACGCGCATCGTGTGCGTCGACAGCCGCCACCTCAGCCCAGAATGGGCCGGTCGCGAGCTAACGCCGGAAGCCCTGCAGGAACTACCGGAAACCGTCGACCCCTGCGGCGAAAATGGGGAGTTTCACACGTTCGTCTTCGACGGACCTTTATTTCAACACCCTGTCCGCCATCGGCTCGGCCGCCGCGTCACCCGCCGTGGCTTTCACTTCCGCGACCTCCTGCCCGCATGCCCTGCCTCCCCTCCAACATAGCGGCTTTAAATCTTGATAGTGTGTGTAATATTTCAGCCAGATTGGCTGCCTGGCCCGCACCCCCAACAGCCGATCCGAGCAACCGGGTGCGATAAAATCCGTGGAAATGGCGTCATGAAACATCGCATGCGCTACATCAGTGCCCTACTGCTCCCGACCTCTCTGAGCGCGGGCATACTGACACAGGTTGATTACTGCGCCGCCCCTTCCTGGCTACAAACGCTGATTCCCGAAGCGCTGGCCAATCACAGAGCCTGTGAGGGCTACTGTGAGATCTTCTATCCAGAATGCGGGGATGGTACAGCCATCTGCCATGTCCCTGCCTGCTACGACGAGGAAGGATGGTATTTTTGTTACACCCTGCCGCCGCATTAAGCGTAGAAGGATGACGAAGTCTGGAGCAATTACGTCAAGACAGCAGTACGCGATCGCACTGATCGCGTACTGCCTCTCTGTAGTGGTCGGATGCAGGCAGGCCCCTCCTGCATCTCAACCAGCCGTACCGCTCATCACGCAATCTCAGACAGAGCGTCTCTGGGAAACGCCAGCTTTTACCGAATTGCCTGGCTCACGCACGTTCTCCGGGTATCATCTGGTAGGGCCCTATCAGTACCGCAAACAGGGGGTGTACGTAATCGACCTGGGTGACCTTTCCGTCAAACGGATCGGACTCGATGGGCGCCTGCAGGTCGTCTACGGCAAAGGACCGGGCGAAGGCCCCGGTGAACTACAGGCCCTTCAAGATTTTTACGTTCATCCCCGGGGCGACGTCTTTATCGTAAGTGGCAACCAGCGATTGCTGACCCATTTCACCGCCCGGGGCGAATTTGTCGCCCGCTATCCTTTGGAAGCCTGCCATCCCCACCGTATTGCGGGTCTGGATGTGGCCCATCTGGCCATCTGGTGTCTGCATCCGCAGCAACCCAATCCAATGTTTCTAAAACTTACGCTGGATGCCCAGCCCACAGGTCGCTTTGGTACCCTGATCGATGTCTCCATTCCCATGGCTTTCTTCGCCTACGAAGGCTGGATGGTGGACCGCCCGGAAGGTGGCTTTGTGTTTGTCCCCATGCGGGCCAGCTATCTGTACTTTTTTGACGCAGCTGGCCGCCTGGAGCGCATCATCCAGACCATCGATCGCCTGGAATATCCTCTGGATCGACTCCAAGCCAGCAATCGCATTACGTTTCGCGAACTTTCCCAACCGGTCCACCAGTTTCTTCTATCTTTTACCGAAAGAACTTTTTTCGTCACCGTAGGCATCCAGAAGCCTCAGGGTGGACGCTTGATGGCTCTGGACAGTTATGACCGCGCGACAGGACAATACAGGTACTCTGCACGATTGCCGGTAAACGGGATGGCCCTGGTAGCCGATGAGTATGTGTTCATCAACGTCGGCGATACTACGCTGGCCATCTATCAGGTGCACTGGCCGTGAAGACAATGCCAGTCTTACCTTTCTACCGATAATCTTGGCTGGAGCTTTCAGCGTATCACGCGTATATTTCCGACACACTCTCTCTTCAAAATACTCAGAAGACGATGGAAGCAGTCGTTCAGGATCGGACCCGAGAAACCCGTACTTTGCTGACCACTGCCCTGCAGGAACTGCAACAGGCGCGTCAGGCGCTGGAAACCCAGCCGACCGACTATCGAAGCCTGCTCGACCACACCCTGGAAGCGCTGAAAGCTGCTTTTCGAGGCTTTCTGACCTGGCATGACGTCCCCATTCCCGCAGATGCCTCGCTCCATCTAATGGCCCGTCCATGCACCGATCTGGCCAGCAGCCTGCGGTTGTACGTTGACCTGCTGCTTCCGCTGGAAGCCGAAGCGCCGGCCTTGCTCCAGAAAGAGGCGCTTTCGGTCGGCGAACGGGAACGCATTCGCAACGCTTACTTCACTGCCCGGAACGCTATCGCAACCGTGCTGGGCGAACTGCCGGCTTCCCTCCGTCCTATCCCTGAAGGCTATACGGTCTGAGAGTACAGGGGACGGCCGGTTGAGGCCGACAGGTAAGCGTCGAAGGCCATCGCCACGTTCCGGATAAAGAACCGTCCCAACTCAGTAACAGTGATTGTCTCGGGCGTGCGCACGACCAGCCCATCGGCTTCCATTTCTCGAAGCTGTGTCAGCGTGTCCGCAAAATGTACCTTGAAGTCGATGCCAAAACGCTGTTCGACTTCGGGAATGTTCAGGCGGAAGTGACACATAAGCGACATGATTACATAGCGTCGAAGCCGATCCTCGTCGGTTAGCAGGTAGCCCCTCCCCACCGGCAACCGTTCTTTCTCCAGCGCCGCATAGTATTCGGGCAGCGTCAGCACATTCTGCACATAAGCATCGCGCAACTGACTGATGGCCGAAATGCCAAACGCGTACAGTTCGGTGCCACCATGCGTGGAGTAGCCCTGAAAGTTGCGCTGGAGCGTGCCTTCGTCGAGGGCCCGACTGAGGGGATCCTCCGGACGGGCAAAGTGATCCATGCCGATGTACCGGTAGCCGCCTTCAGTGGTCAGCAGTTCAACAGCCCGCAAAAAGAGCTGCAGCTTTTCGGCCGGACGGGGGAGCCACTCCTCGCGGATAAGCCGTTGGTGCTTCTTTTTCCAGGGCACATGCGCGTAGCTAAACAGAGAGATGCGGTCGGGTCCCAGGGCAATAACCTGCCGGATTGTCTGCTCGAATTGCGGCAGATGCTGATGAGGCAGCCCGTAAATCAGGTCATAGCTGATACTTTCAAAGCCCAGCTCCCGCGCCCAGCGCGTAACCTCGGCCACCTGCTCGTAAGGCTGGATACGGTTGATCGCCTGCTGGACGACCGGATCCAGGTCCTGCACCCCTAAGCTGATGCGGTTGAAGCCAGCTTCCCGGGCGGCCTCCAGGTGGGCACGCGTCAGGCCACGCGGATCTGCCTCGATGCCGATCTCGGCATCAGGCGCAATGTCAAAATGCTGGCGGAGCAGATCCATCAGCGCAACAATCTGCTCCGGCGCCAGATAGGTCGGAGTGCCTCCTCCCCAGTGAAGCTGCACGACCGGACGGTCGGGAGCGACCCATCGGCTGACCTGTGCCATTTCTCGGGCGAGATAGTCCAGATAGCGGGCAATCTTCTCCGGCCGGTGTGTAACGATCATGTGGCAGCCGCAGTAGTAGCAGAGCGAACGACAGAAGGGCAAATGGACATACAGGGAGAGCGGCTCCAGGTCGGGCCGTTGGTTGTCTGCCTGCAGCAGAGCAGCCGCCTGTTCCGGCGGAAAGCCGGCACGAAAATGGGGTGCGGGCGGATAGCTCGTGTAGCGGGGCCCCGGACGGTTATACTTCTGGATGAGTTCGGCAGAAACCTGCATGCTCTGATTGTGACGGTCGTTGCTGTTTAAATTCTCTTTTATCTGAAAAGAAGAAACGTGCGCCTTTTCTGCTGGTGCCCTCCTTGCCTGAAATTCATCCGTCCGCGCGCTGGCACCGTGCTCGTTCCCACCGATCCAGCGGATCAAAAAGGATGCAGGGTGCGATGCGGGGTGCTTGCGACCGACGGCGGAGGTTGTCCCAGACTGTACTCTCGCAACCAATATATCCCAACCAGGCGGCCAGAAGTAGTTCAATGCCCAGGACACCCTGGGCGCTCAGAGCCAGTCCATAGAGTACGGTAGCCAGGGGTGTTGCCCACCAGTGACCGTAGTGCAGCAGGTCCAAGATTACAGCACCTCTGACCATCATTCCCAGAACAGCCCATCGCCGCCGTTTTTTTTCAACAGCGGAATCAAAGAGCCCAGCGCATGGCTATGGATTCCGATCAGAGCCCAGAGATACAGCGCCAGGTTTCCGGGATGCACGATCTCGGCACGATGCGTAACGAATCAGTACAGAAACCAGAGAAACATTCCACCCAGAGCCGCTCGAGCCAGTCGTCCGATGGGGCCGGCCTGCAGATCCATGCTGGCCTGATTCATAGGCAAGCAAAGCTGGGGATTTTCGAAAAGGTGTACGTTCCCCTCGCCTGGTGGTTGCACTTCAGGGAGGGATGTCACCTGGCATAAGCTGCGCTGGCTCCTTGGACCCTGTCGCTGGTGGTTGCACTTCAGGGAGGGATGTCACCCCGCGGAGGCAGCTGGCTGAAGCGATTCTGCGGCTCTGGGCTCAACGCCTCGCTGTTGTAGGGGCAGGTAGGCTTCGACCAGACGCATCTCCAGCAGCGACATCAGAAAGGCCAGCGTCGATTCCGCCCCCTGGTTTTCGTTGACCCCGTTGGGCTGGAGCCCATCGCAGCAACCACCGGTGGATGGATCGTAGAGCGGTAGGCCCAGCTGGTTACGTCCCAGGAACCACTCGAAGGCCCGACGCGCCTCCTGGTACCAGAACGCATCGTTCGTAATGCGAAACGCCTCCAAGCAGGCCGAAACGGTTGCGTGCGCCTCAATAGGCTGCTGATCGAAATGGGGCCGCTTTTTGCCCCTCCGATAGAAGCCATCGTTTCCAATGGGCACGAAGTGTCCCTGCCTGTCCTGTTGTACATCTATCAGCCAGCGCAATGATTCCAGTCCGGCTTCCAACCATTCCTGGCGGCCGGTCCAGTAACCGGCCATCATCAATGCATGCGGTAACCGTGCGTTGGCATAGGTGAGTCGGTCTTCGAACCAGCGCCAGTCGTCTTGTCGTCTTTTCTGGTAAAGCTCATAGAGCCGCTTTGCCAGCGTTTCGCGGGTCCGCAGGGCCGAGCGATCTCCGTAGAAGCGGCGCAGATACTCTTGTATGCCCAGAATCGTAAAAGCCCAAGCACGTGGGCTAACAAAGTGAAGCACAGCCGGTAAGGCATCTTCAAATAGGCGGCCTGCCAGTTTCCAGAGACCTGGACGGCGCGAGCGTCCGACCACATAGCCTAGTCCCCAGAGTGCCCGGGCGTGACTGTCTTCGGAGCCTACTGTTTCGAGCCAGTGGCGATTGTAGTCCATAAAGTTGCGGAAGCGCCCGGTCTCTGGATTAAACGCATGCCAGAGAAAGGCCAGGTAGCGCGTGGCCAGTTCGGGCGCTTCACGTCCCATCTTTCCGCCTAACTCCTCAAGCAACACAGCCACGATCAGCGCGCGCGCATTGTCGTCGGTGGTATATCCCTCGTTATAGTTAGGTACTGTATAGGTAGCATGCTGCAGGATACCTGTGTCGTCGGTCAGACGCTTGAGATGGTCCAGTTTAAGCACCGGCAGTTCAACTGGCCGTTGATTGAGCGTTGGAATTGCCATGCGCGTGCGGGGAGTGCTGGTCGCCCGTGCTCGTACAAAGCTCTCCAGGTAGCGCTGCGCCACTACTGGCCAGATCATCTGACGGCCATACAGATATGCCCGTTTGCGGATTGCATGACGTTCCGCCTCATCATCCAGCAGTCGGTTAATGGCCTCAGCGATTGCCCGGGCATCTCGGAACGGTACCAGCAGTCCACGCCCGTTGGCCAGCAGCTCCTCAGCGTGCCAGTACGGCGTTGAAATCACTGCTTTGCCACAACCAACCGTGTAGGCCAGCGTGCCCGAGGTGATCTGCTCTCGGTTCAGATAGGGGGTCAGGTAAATATCCGCCGCACCGATGAATTCGACGAGCTCTTCCATGCTAACGAATCGATTATGGAAAATCACATGCGCCTCAATACCCAGCTCCCGCACACGTCGTTGTAGAAAAAGTCGGTAGCTCTCGCCTTCCACCTGGCGCACATGGGGGTGCGTAGCGCCCAGTACGAGATAGACGACGTTCGGATGCCGCTCCAGCACAGCGGGCAGAGCTTCAATGACATACTCAATCCCCTTGTTACGCGAAAGCAATCCGAAGGTCAGGAGTACGATTTTCCCCTCCACCCCAAAGCGATCCTTGTAGAAGTTCGGGTCCACAAACGGCACATCGGGAATACCATGTGGAATCAGGTCTATTTTGTTTTCCGGTACCCCGTAGATCGTCTGTAGAAATTCCTTCCCACGCTGCGTCATGGTAACCACACGGTCTGAGAGCGCTACCAGCTCCTCAAGCACAGCCCGCTGTTCGGCGTTCGGCTCTCGTAGAATCGTGTGCAGCGTGGTAACGACGGGCGCACGTAGTTCGCGCACAAGGGTCAGTACATGGCTACCGGCCGGCCCCCCAAAAATGCCATATTCATGTTGCAAGCAAACGACATCCACGTCGTTGATATTCAAAAATTCAGCAGCCCGGCGGTAGGCGGTCAGATCCTCTTCGGGAATTTCAAAGCGAACCCGCGGCGGGTAGGCATATCCTTCGGACCGGTCGTTGATCGGCACTGCAAAGCAGGTGGCCTCGGGAGCAGCCGCCGCAACGGCCTCACACAGATCCGTCGTGAACGTAGCAATACCACACTGGCGGGGTAGATAGTTACCGACAAAAGCTATGCGCCGTATGCGAGCCCCCTCCATAGAAGCCAAGCTTGGATGGTTGTCAGCAAAGAGCAGAAGGCGTACGGAGAAGAGATCGCCTGCTCGTCATAAACGTTCCTGAAAAAATGGCAAAACGGTTGGCCTGAAGGCCAACCGTTGCCGTATCGTAACGATGTGGGGCTCAGACTAACCGGGCGTGCAATTCGATGAGGGGTACAGCAGCCAGTGCTTTAGAAACCGGACATCCCTCCTTAGCCGCCTCAGCATGCTCTCTGAATGTATCTTCATCCAATCCGGGTGCTTCTACCTCAGTGTGCAGTTCAATCTTGCTGATGCGTGGCCCATCGCCCGTCATCTCCAGATGCACGCGCGCCTCGGTCTGCACGCGTCGGGGTGTGTGGCCAGCCTGGTCCAGTCGGTGCGCCAACGCCATCGAAAAGCAGCCCGCATGTGCTGCCGCAATCAGCTCCTCTGGATTGGTTCCCTCCCCTTCTTCAAAGCGCGAGGCAAAGGAATAAGCCCCTTCAAATGTGCCAAAGGCCATACGGCCATTTCCTTCACGCAGATTGCCGTTCCATACGGCCTGTGCTTTGCGTACGGGCATAGATCTTACGCGATTGGTTCAAGGGATGCACTTTAAGGAAGAAAATAAGCGTTCCCGGACAAAAAGCAAGGTACTCCCTGCGCATGCTGCTCCTGGACAGAAGAGAGCATGGTCCCCCCTCTTCTTTTCAGGACGCAGCGCAGCGTCGATAGCCGGAATCAGGCGGGCATTGCTGATGTAACCAAGCGCCACTGCTTTCCTTCATAGAAGCATGCTCAGGCCTATCTCTGACCGGAACGTTCAAGCCCGGCACGATCACCAACTTGCAGCGGCCATGCATACCCACGTAGCGTCCCTCTCGGGTATCGCACACAGTGTGTCGCTTCACTGCGGAAACTATTTACCAGCCCTGCAATTGATTGAGGCAAAGCGCGCTGGGGCTATGGGGCCTTCCATCCTGATCGATGATGGAGAGCGCATGCTGTTTGTGCCTCTTTTCACTTTTCACACGTATCGGCAACGCTGAGCCATGGTACGCATTGCGTTGACCACTGCTTTTGATGGCAAACGCCAGCAGCTGGCGCTTGCCTACGTAACGGCCATCGAAGCAGCCGGCGCACTCCCTGTACTGTTACCCCTCACGCAATCCAAAGCAGCTACCCGACACTTTGCACAGTTCCTGGATGGCCTTGTTGTACCGGGCGGACCTGCCATAACCGATGGGTTGATTGGCGAGCTCCCGGATGATCTGGAGCCTCCGCAGCCCCTTCGTACTGCAAGCGATCGGCTTTATCTGCAAGCGTTTCTGGAACAGGGCAAACCGATTCTGGGCATTTGCTATGGGATGCAACTGCTGAATGCTGTGCTGGGCGGTACGCTGTATGCCGACGTGCAGCGTCAACTTCAGGGGGCCCAGGCACATAGCCCGAAACGAGGAGCCCAGAAGCATCCCATTGAGATCACACCTACCTCCCACCTGGCCCATCTACTGAACGGGACGTCCAGGATGGTCAACACACGACATCTGCAGGCAGTTGCCACGCTCGGCCGGGGGCTTCGCGTCAGTGCCCGAGCTCCCGACGGAGTGATCGAGGCTATTGAATCACCTGACGGCCGCCTGCTGGGCGTACAATTTCATCCAGAACGTATGGGGGCGGAGGGTCTTCCGCTGTTTCGCCATCTCGTCACCCAGGCCCAAAAACTTTCAAACAGCCATATCTGAAGCGTTCAAAAATGCCCCAGCGTTGCAACGGGTGCAGTTCCAACTGATGGAATTAGCCTCACGTCTGTCTCTGGCTGCCTGAGGCATCCTGAACGACTGGCCTGCTCAATCGCCCGGCTTTGTCTCCGGAATCCCCGTCTGCTCCCATAGCACGGCCGGATCCCAGGGTTCTCGTTGCCGACTGGCCGCCCGCACGGCGGCTACCTCTTCAGGTGAGACGGGCTCGGCCTGGTTGCCAAAATGCTGCCGTACAAACGTCAGCACTGCGGCAATCTGTTCATCCGTCAGAAAATCATGCGCTGTCATCACATTATTGTATACTTCCTCCCCCACTTTCATCTCCCCCTGCGCACCATGTAGGATCAGCCGGATGAGCCTTCCTTTGTCGCCCTGCACCCACTCGTTCGGTGTCAAAGGAGGATAGATACCAGGCACACCCTGGCCATTGGGCTGGTGGCAGGTGGCACAGTAATTCTGGTACACCCGCTGGCCCAGTTGCATAAACTGCGTTTCTGCATCCGTCGGGAGCGTTTGCTGCTCGAAACGGCAGGCGGCCAGCACCAACAGGCCGGCAAGCAACAGGAATGCACGCATACAACCGTACAATTTACAGCTTACGGACCGGATTGCCTACATGAACGACACCGCCCTTGCGCACCATGAACAGCGCACCGCGTAGCCCTGTTTGGGCAACCGCTTTAAATGCTGCTGGATCTGTGCGTGCCCGGAACGTGGCACATGGATGATGAGGCCGATCGCTGCGCTCCAGCACCACGTCGCCCACCAGCAGCCGATCACCAGGTTGGAGCGTCCGCAGGTCGATCCCTTCCAGGATCAGGTTGTCACCCGGCACCTCCGGCCGTACCCCTAACACGCGCAGCACTTCCAGGCTCATGGCACTTACCTCACGACCCGGCGTGTGCCGACGGGCATGATCCCCCGGACATCCTACCCCCACTTCCAACGTCAATGCTGCCCGCAACAGGTGTATGCCCGGTGCCGGGCTTTCCACCAGATAGGCTACGCGACCAATCGGCTCAAACTGGAGCGCCTCCAGCGCCTGCAGGTAGGTGGCAAGTAGCGTGTCGTCCATGGCCATGGCAAGCATTTGCAGGTAATGTAGGATGCAAGGAGAATTGACGGACCCGGGCAGCGGCATTTTCTCGAATTGTTTAATTTGGGCGCGCTGTTACTCAACAAGTTGCCAGAGGGGTAACGTGACCGCACGGGTCTTATTGCCACCGGCTTTCTGTCAACCTGCCGATCCCTGGATCCCCGAGCCGTTAACCAATCCGCCCGTGATTGCCTGTGCGGCGGGTTTCGAAGCCGTCGTCGCAGCCGAGCTAAAGGAACTGGGCTATACCGCCTGCTATCTGAAGCCGGCCAAACTGGTCCTGCCCACCGCACTTCCGGAAGCTTGCCTGCCCCTGAATTTTTTCGGCCGCACGCTGCACCGCGTTTACCTGCTGCTGGGAATGGGACAGGCTGCTACGCTACGAGAAGTGCGGGAGCTGGCGCAGGCGGTGCCTTTTCATGCGTATCTGCAGCCAGAGCAACGCTTTGCCGTACGCGCGCAGCGTCATGGCGTTCACGACTTCACTTCCATGGACGTTGCCCGCGAGGTCGGATCGGCTGTTGTCGATCGCTTGCAGACCCACACGGGGCGTCGCATTCGCGCGGACCTGGAATCGCCTGATGTGGAAGTCATGGTTGAGCTGAGCGATGACCGGCTATTGTTGCTGCTGAACACGTCAGGCCCACCGCTACATCGCCGCCATCGCCGGGTTTTTCAACACTTTGCACCGCTGCTGCCTACGCTGGCGGCTGCTCTGTTGCGTCTTTCCTCCTTTCCGCAAGCCGCTGATCTGCTCATCGATCCGATGGCTGGTGGCGGCACCATTCCGATCGAAGCAGCGCTCATGGCCCGCAACATAGCTCCCGGACTATTGTTGGCTGAAAAACAACTTGCCTGCTTTCGTCTTCCTTTTCTTGATCACACGCGCTGGCATCGGTTGCGCCAGCAGGCCGAATCCCACACGCATCGCCGTTCGCCCGTCCCAATTCTGGCAGCCGATCGCTTCACACGAAGCATTAAGGGCATGCAAGCCAATCTGGAGGCGATGGGTGTCGCGGCTGATGTAACGGTCTATGCTGGCCGGGCCGAACGTATGGCTTACCTGAACCGCCAACCACCGGGCCGTTGGACCGTGGTTACGAATCCTCCTTACGGGCTACGGCTGGGCGACCCCCGTCGCATTGATCGACTCTATCATGACTTTGCCCGAGCCTGTGCCCACCATTGCATTATGGAAGTCGTAGCGCTCACTCCTCGCCACGAAACCTGGCTCGAGGCCTTCACGCAGGCAGGCTATCGTCCCGTGCTGAAACAACCCGTACGTTACGGTCGTCTGGAGGCTTTCGCTCTACATGTGGTGGCCGCCTCCTGAATTACAGCACCGGAACCGGACAGGCGGGCCAGTATACTTCAAATGTGCTGCCTTTGCCAGGCCCTGGACTCCAGGCCCGCACCGAGCCGCCACTGGCTTCCATAATAGCGCGCACGATGGCCAGTCCGAGCCCTGATCCTGGCTTTCCTTCTGCCGAGCGTCCCCGGTAGAAGCGATCAAAGAGATGCGCTGCTTCTTCCGGGGCAAAGCCTATTCCGCTATCTGAGACGCGCAGACGAATCTGGCCGTTCAACCGATGCACCTCCAGACGCACCCGTCCGCCTGGTGGTGTATACTTGCAGGCGTTCGACAGGAGATTATCAATCACTTCATCCAGGTATTCCGGTACTACACAGACCCAGGCACTTTCGGGCAAGACGGTTTCAAAACGCAGCCCTGCCCGTTCCAATCGGTGTTGCCAGTCTTTCAGGCGAGACTGGCAGCGTTCAACCAGGTCTGTGGGACGCGCGCGCTCATGCGCGTCGGTGCGTTCCAGGCGGGCCAGATGCAGCAGACCACGGACCGTCTCCGTCATGCGCTCAACGTCGCGCAATGCCTCTTCCAGCACTTCACGGTAGTAGGCAGCCTGTCGGGGACGCCGTAGAGCCACTTCCAGCTCGCTACGCAGCGCCGAAAGGGGCGTGAGTAGCTCATGGGCGGCATTGTCTGTAAAGCGCCGTTCACGCTCCAGCGAATCGGCCAGCCGCGCCAGCAGATCATTGAAGGTCTCGGCCAGCTCCGTCAGTTCGTCCTGCACGCCGTTGGGAATGGGCAGCCGCGCCTCCAGGTTATCGGCGCCCATCTGTCGGGCTGTGGCCGTCAGCAGCGCTACTGGCTGCAGGGCTCGGCGGGCCAGCCAGTATCCCCCGGCAGCCGCTAACAACACACTCAGCACAATGCCCACGCCCAGCACCAGCCCCAGATGATGCAACTCCCGGTGCAACGACCACTCAAAGCCGGTCACCTCCAGCCAGCCAAACAGACGACCGTCTTCACGAAAGAGTGGCGTATAGCGCGTACGCGCAGGTTTCCCTTCCCACCTGTGACTGTAGACCTGCACGTCCTGAACAGGCTGCACGCGCACGGGCAACGGATCATGCCGGGCAAAGTTAGGACTCTCATAAATGACCTGACCGTCAGGGCGTAATAGACGCACATAGGTGCCATAGATTCCATCCGTCTGATATGCCACCGAGCGCAGCGTGTCGAGCGCTACAAAAACGGGAACTCCCGACCGTTCCCGTACAAACGGCATAAGCTGGCGCGTCTCATGAATCAGATGCTGGTCGAAGTCCCGATGCCGGGCCATATGAAAGGTCACATAGCTGAAGGCGGCAAATAGCCCCAGCAGCACCACCAACGTGATCACATACCAGAGCGTCAGGCGGACAGAGATAGACCAGCGATTCGGTAGGTGACGAAACCGCGTCATAGGGTTTCGGTGGCTGTAGGTTCAAGCCGCAGCGCGTAGCCAACCCCCCGAACCGTCTCAATCTGGAGGGCATGGGTAGCCTCGCCCAGTTTCTGGCGCAGCCCCGACACAGTTACATCGATCGTGTTATCACTTACGTAGAACGGATCGCCCCAGACTTGCTCGGCAATACGGGTGCGCGAAACCACTTCACCCGGATGACGCGCCAGAAAGCGCAACAGATCGTACTCCTTGGGCCGCAGTGGTAGGAGCTGGTGCCCCACACGCGCCTGGCGACGCCGCTCATTGATCTCCAGCGGCCCCAGACGAATTACGTCGGTAGCCTGCCAGACAGGCGGTCGACGTAACAACGCCCGCAAGCGCGCCAGCAATTCTTCAAAAGCAAAGGGCTTGCCCAGATAGTCGTCAGCTCCGGCATCCAACCCGGCCACCCGGTGTTCCAGGTCGTCCAGCGCCGTCAGCATCAAAATCGGCATCTGGTACCCTGCCTCTCGAAGGCGCCGCACCAGGGTTTGCCCATCCATACGGGGCAACCGCCAGTCCACGATCAGCGCATCGTAGGTACCAGCCGCCACCCGGGTTTCAGCCTCCATGCCGTCGGCTACCCGATCCACCTGATATCCTTCTTCTCGCAGACCGCGCGACAGGGCCCGTGCCAGACGCTCATCGTCTTCTACCAGTAGGATCAACATGGCTACTTTGTCTTACATAAGTTATCCTTCAAAATAAAGACCCGTCAGAAATTTCAGTTTCTTCCTTAAAAAGTTTTAAGCCTTGCCCCAGATCTATTTTAGCCTGCGTCTTACAGATTGAAGCCTGTGCTCGACCTATTATCAACCAACCATTAGGGGAGGCATGCGGAATTTTTCGCGTCGCGACTTTCTGCAGGCATTGGCTGTGCTGGGCATTACGACAGGGATTGAGGCGTTGCTTCCAGCCTATGCACGGCCCCGGCCGCGTGTACCCGTGGCTCGGAAGCCCGCAAAAGGCCCTGTAACATACGACCTGACCATTGCGGAAACGCCCATTCGTATTGGCGGACGTAAGGCAACGGCGACGACCATCAACGGAACAGTACCTGGGCCGTTGCTGCGCTTTCGGGAGGGGGATGAAGTGATCCTGCGCGTCACCAACCGCCTCCGTGAGGATACCTCCATCCACTGGCACGGCCTCCTCGTTCCGTTCGATATGGACGGCGTGCCCGGCGTCAGCTTTCCAGGTATCAAGCCCGGCGAAACGTTTGAATATCGGTTTCGCATTCGCCAGCATGGTACTTACTGGTACCATAGCCACAGCTTCCTGCAGGAACAAACCGGGGTTTATGGCCCGCTCATTATTGACCCGGCCGAGGAGCCCTATCCCTACGACCGAGAGTACGTAATCGTTCTGAGCGACTGGACCTTTGAGAATCCTTACCGGGTACTGGCCAACCTGCGCAAATACCCCGGCTACTACAACTTTCAACGTCGTACCCTGACCAATCTGTTTAAGGAAGCCCGCGAAATGGGCTTCTGGAATGCCATAAAAGATCGGTTGAGCTGGGGACGCATGCGCATGGGGGCTTCGGACATCGTCGATATTACAGGCGCAACCTATACCTACCTTATGAACGGCCTCGCCCCCGAGGACAACTGGACCGGCCTGTTCCGGCCAGGCGAACGCGTACGTCTCCGGTTTATTAACGCCGCAGCGGGGAGCTTCTTTGACGTGCGCATTCCTGGTTTACCGATGACGGTGATCCAGGCCGACGGTCAATATGTGCAGCCTGTCACCGTCGACGAATTTCGCATCGGGATTGCCGAAACCTACGACGTCATTGTGGAGCCCAAAGAAGAAAAAGCTTACACGATCTTCGCCGAATCGATGGACCGTAGCGGCTATGCGCGCGGCACGCTGGCTCCCCGTGAAGGAATGGAAGGGCCCATTCCGCCTCGCCGTAAACCTCCGCTACGCACCCATGCCGACATGGGTATGGTGCACGGCGAGGGAGGCCATGGTGGTATGCAACATGGCAATATGTCGCAGCACGAGGGCATGGGCCACCAGCAGCACCAGAACATGTCCCATGACCAGCATGGCGCCATGATGGCGGGCATGATGGCCGGTGTTGGGCAAGCTCCAGGTATGCCTCCCGAACCCCAGCCCCATAACAAGGATACCCATGGACCGGGTAATGCGGCCATTCCCATGGTCACGCGTAGCCGCCTCCATGAACCCGGGGTAGGGCTGGGCGAGGATGGCTGGCGTGTGCTGGTCTATACAGACCTGAAAAGCCTCCATCCCCGCAAAGACTTTCGTCCGCCTACCCGTGAGATTGAGCTGCACCTGACGGGCAATATGGAGCGCTTCCTGTGGAGCATTGATGGCAAGACCTATTCCGAAGCGCCCGAACCTATCCGCATTCGCTATGGTGAACGGGTGCGGCTCATTCTTGTCAATGATACCATGATGGAGCATCCCATGCATCTACACGGGATGTGGATGGAGCTTGAGAATGGCCACGGACGGCATATTCCACTCAAGCACACCATCCTTGTCAAACCGGCGGAGCGGGTATCGGTGCTGATCACACCCGACGAGCCTGGTCCGTGGGCCTTCCACTGCCACATCCTGTATCATATGGACATGGGCATGTTTCGGGTCTTTGAAGTTGTTGAACCAGAAACTGCAGCGAAGACGTGATCATGATGCACCGGCTTTTTTCCCTGATATTGATCATTGGCCTGGGCGTCTCGGGACGTTCCTTGTGGGCGCAACCCAGGCCCCTGATCCACTTTGCCAACGAAAACACTCTTGCGTTTTTCCTTTTTGATCTGCTGGAAACCCAGCCCCGGCTGGAGGGCCGCCCTGTACAATGGGATCTGGATGCCTGGGTAGGCAAAATGTATAACCGGCTCTGGATCCGAAGTGAGGGCGAGCTCCTGACAAACCAGCAGGCGGGCGAATTCGAACTGCAGGCACTCTACAGCCGGGTAATTGCGCCTTTCTGGGACCTGCAGATAGGCGTCCGCGTGGACGTCGCCTATGGCGAAGAGACGCGCACCCGAGCCCACCTCGTCTTCGGCCTTGAAGGGCTGGCCCCATACTGGTTCGAATTGGAGCCGCTTTTTTACCTGAGTCAGGACGGCGACTTTGCCGCCTCGCTCGTTGCCTCACACGACCTGTTCGTTACCCAGCGGCTTATTCTCCAGCCACGCCTTGAAATGCTGGCCTCCGCCCAGCAGGTGGCTGCATGGGGTATCGGGCGTGGGCTAAATCGTATCGATTTTGGACTGCGGCTACGTTTTGAGCTGGCCCGCGAATTCGCACCCTACATTGGCTTCAACTGGAGCCGCCTCTATGGCAGCACTGCAGATTTAGCCCGTGCCGAAGGAGAAGCTGCCCGGACTTCCGGGATAGTAGCTGGCGTGCGTCTCTGGTATTGATATCTGGTTGAAAAACGGTCAAGGCCGGGAGCATCCCCCGGCCTTGACCGTATTGATGACGTTTTTTGTTTCATGCTAACCCAAAGCATTTATGCAGATTACCCGTAAAACCTACCTGCTGGGCTTTTTGCTTGGTGCTGCCGTAACCGCTATTGGCTTACTGATCTACAACGGTCGGCAACAGGCTGCGGCCCAACCCACATTGACCGTCTTCAAGAGTCCCACCTGCGGTTGCTGCACGAAGTGGGTAGACCATATGAAGGCTGCTGGTTTTACGGTGCGTGTCGAGGATTTGCAGAACCTAAGTACGATCAAAGCCCGCTTTCGCGTGCCTGGATCTCTCCATTCTTGCCACACGGCCATCGTCGAAGGGTATGTAATTGAAGGCCATGTGCCAGCGGCCGATGTGTGGCGCCTGCTGCAGGAAAAACCTGACGTGACCGGCCTGGCAGTGCCGGGCATGCCCATTGGCTCGCCGGGTATGGAACAGGGATTCCGTGTAGATCCCTACGAAGTGCTGGCCTTCACAACGGATGGTCGCACACGTGTTTTTGCCCGCTATGGTCCACAGGAATAAGCCATGCAGGAGAGCTTACCGATCAGTCCCTCCCTGTTGTACGTGCTGGCCGGAGTGCTGACGGTTGGCGGACTGGTACTGATCTGGCTGGCTCCCCGGCTCAGCCCTGATCGACGCCTTAAGGGAGCGGCTGCCTGGAGTGGTGCACTATTTGGCGGGGTGATCGTGTTATCGGGTCTGGCTCTGGGCCTGCTGGCCTACCTGCGTCAACAACAGCCTGAGATCGTTCAGTCGCCTGGCGTCGTCGGCCGGCCGGCTCCGGAATTGACCTTTCGACTGGTAGAAACCGACGAACCCCGCACCCTGTCTGCCTATCGAGGCCAGGTGATTCTGCTGAATCTATGGGCCACCTGGTGTCCCCCATGCCTGGCGGAAATTCCTGAACTCAACCGTTTCCAGCAGGTGTATCGGGACCAGGGAGTGGTGGTGATCATGATCTCCGATGAGCCCCGCCAGACCATCCTGGAATTCATGAAAAAACGTCCCCTGGAGGCTGTCAGCGGATATCTGCCCGAAGATACTCGATGGCCCTGGCCATACAACCGCGTTGAACAGGCACGGCCCACCACGTTCGTAATCGACCGTGACGGCATCATCCGCGAGACCTGGCCCGGTGCGGCCAACTTTTCCCAGTTCGAAGCAGCCGTCCTACCCTATCTGGAATAACCCGAAACCCATTTTACAAGGGCGTGACCGATGTTTCCTTCAATTGAAACATCGCCACGTGGGGTATATCCGTATCCTTCGAGTGCCCCCTATCGCCGTCTAATACATAAAGCCGCCCCTGCCGATCAATTGCCAGTCGCTCAAGTTCGCCTGGTCCTTCCCCAGCGCTCCCAATCGTGAACAAGTAGTTCCCTGCGCTATCAAAAAAACGCACCGCCCCATTGGCAAAATCCAACACCGCTGTGCCTCCCTGGAGATCAATCTCAGCACCCATAACGCATCCCAACAGATACTCAGGCCTTTTTTTTTTTCTCTGTGCCAATGTGCAGCGCTAAACGTGCCTGTACGGGCCCCACCGTTCAGGCGCATTACGGCTCAGCCCGTAGTCGAACGGTCCTTCCAATCGATCCTGCAACGGATAGAACACCTCCGTGCTTCAATGAGAACGATAGCTAACAGGTACGAGCAAGCTTAATATTCCGACAAACCGATAGGTCATAGTCACTTGCGATGTAGCTGAATATCACTGCTTAAACTGACCATGACAACTATAGCAAGACAAGACAAAAAGGGATCGTAACCGTGTCGTTACGTCGCTTAAAGGCCTTTCAGGATCATCTAAGCTACACGTATTTTCATTTGCATAGGTTAGCACAGGAAACAACATGAGAACACAAACCGAGAAACTGTCATGAAGAAGCATGGGACAATTCTGGCCCTGAGCCTGTTGCTGATGCTGCCGGTGTTTGGACAACCACACCGCCACCAGATGAATCAGCCCGATACGGCCCGTGGCATGATGCAGGGCCCCATGATGATGATGCAGATGATGCCCCGCATGATGGGCATGATGCAGCAGGGGATGATGATGCCAAACCCGCTGCATCGGGCTACCATGATGGCATTTGTGCTGCCGGCCATGGCCGACTCGCTGGGGCTTTCTGACCAGCAACAGCAACAGCTCCGCGAGCTTAAGCAAGGTATGATCCAGCAGCATCGGGCGCGTCAGCAGGAAGTGCGTCAGCATCGACAGGCGCTCCAGGCACTTTTCAAAGAAAACCAGTCTCCTGAACCGGCGGCAGTCCGAGAACATCTCCAGGCGATAGCCCGCCTGGAAGTTGACGACCGGGTAGCGCCCTACGAGACCTTCCGCCAGATGCTGAACGTGCTGAACGAAACCCAGCGTGCCCGGTTGCGCGAGCTAAAGCAGCGCCAGATGATGCACTACATGATGCGGCTGCCCATGATGGAAATGATGCAGATGATGCACATGATGCACGGCCGCGAAGGCATGATGCGCATGATGAGGCATGGCGGTGGGATGATGGGCCAGCAGGGAATGATGCCCATGAATCAGGGAGGCATGATGATGCGCCATCGCCAACAACAGGGACAAGGCGGCGGCCATCGTCATAATAATTACTAATCGCGTTCATTCCTAAAGCTCAGTAGACCATGTACGGACCGCATATGGTATGGGGTATGCACTGGGGCTGGTGGATCTTCTGGATCGTCGTGATCATTGCGTTGGTCTGGCTATTCAGCCAGCAACGCCGCTCCAGCGAGCCACCTCGCCCCCCACGCGAATCCCCCCTGGAATTGCTACAGCGGCGCTATGCCGCCGGCGAAATTTCGACCGAAGAATATGAGGAGCGTCGGGCTCGTCTCGAACGTGACCGGCTGACATGAGCACGATCCTTCAAAACCAGACGCGTTCCCCTGACCCAGAGGCGACCGCCTTTGCCCGAAAGGCTTACGACCGGCTGGCCGGCCGCTATGATCTGCTGGAGCTGCCGATGGAGTGGTTAGCCTTTCGGCGATGGCGACAACGCCTCTGGGGCCGGGTAAAAGGCCCCAGCGTGCTCGAAATCGGTGTAGGTACTGGAAAAAACATTCCGTTCTATCCACCCGATGTAGCAGTTACAGCTATCGATCTGTCACCGCGAATGCTGGAACGGGCCCGACGCCGCGCCACCCGATACCCGGAGCGCTCCATTGAGCTCCTGGAAATGGATGCACAGGCACTGGACTTTCCTGAGGATACGTTCGACGACGCTGTCGCCACTTTCGTCTTCTGCTCCGTGCCTGATCCCGTACTGGGGCTTCAGGAAGCCCTTCGTGTTGTACGGCCGGGCAGCCGCCTGCATCTACTTGAGCACATGCGCGTGCGCCAGGAGCGTATCGGCCGGTGGATGGACCGACTCGATCCCTTAATCTCTCGCCTCACCGGTGTGCATATTGCCCGCCGTACCGTCGATAATGTGCAACGGGCCGGCTGGGTGCTAGAAGAGGTTGCCGACCTGGCACCCGGTGGCCTGGTGCGCCATATCGTCGCCCGCAAACCACAACTTTAAAAAATGGTCAACAGCTATGAACACGGTCAAAACTGCTTACTACTTCGCCCGCACGCTGTCCGTGCCTCTTGAAGAAGCCGAAGCCCGCGTGCGCGAACTACTGCAGGAAGAAGGCTTCGGCGTGCTCACCGAGATCGACGTGCAGGCCACGCTGAAGAAGAAGCTGGACGTCGAGGTGCGGCCTTACAAGATCCTGGGTGCCTGTAACCCCCACTTCGCCCACCAGGCGCTGCAGGCCGAGCCCCATATCGGCACTATGCTGCCCTGCAACGTGATCGTCCGCCAGACAGAAGACGGCCAGACCGAAGTGGCTGCCATTGATCCGGTCGCTTCGATGCAGGCTGTCGACAATCCGGCACTACGCCCGATCGCCGAGCAGGTGCGGGAGCGGCTTAAGGGGATCATCGAAAAACTCTAACGATTGTCAGACGCCACGCCATGCGACTCCGTACAGCTGGGCCGATCGTCTTGCTGTTCGGCCGGATCGGGGGATGTGCGCCTGCTTCACCCACCGCTGATGCGCCGGTTTACGTTACCCTTTCAGCTCAGCAGGCGATCGGGATCTTAGGCCACCAGGTTTCCTGGCCAGCCGGTCAGCAGATGACCTATGTTGCAGTGGATCCGACCGGCCGGATTGTACTGGCTACCAGCAGTAGAGAAAACCGCGTCTATGCCTATGACGCTCCAAGTGGACGTCTCCTGAAACGCATCCCAGTGGGCCGGACCCCCAAGGGGGTTAAGATCGACCATGCTGGCCAACAAGCGGTAGTCGCCAATGAGGGGGATGGAACCGTGTCGCTCATTGATCTGGAAACGTTAAAGGTAACCGACACCATCCATGTAGGCCCTATCCCCCACAACAGCATCTTTGCCCCAGATGATCGCTTGCTGTACGTAACCCTCCAAGGCGACAGCAGTGTGGCTGTGGTGGACCTGAGCCAACGCACCGTAATCGATCGGCTACCGGCCGGGCAGGCTCCACACAACGTCGATATCTCTCCTGAGGGACGTTACCTGTACGTCTCCAATATTGGGAGTCGTGACCTAACGGTTATCGACCTTTCAACGCGGCGTATCATCCGCCGCATTCCACTCACTGCACCGCACTACGGGGTGGATGCGACACCGGATGGTCGGTATGTATTAATCACAGGAATCGCCGATTCCATCGTCACGATCGTGGACGCACGTAACTTTGAGGTCGTCAAGCAGCTTGTGGTAGGCATCGGCCTGCATGGAATACGAGCCAGCCGAAACAGCCAGATGGCCTACGTAGCCCTGGTACCACAAAATCGCGTGGCCGTCCTTGATCTAACAACCCTGACCGTGGATCATTACCTCCAACCTGGTAAAGGGCCGTTCTGGATCGCAATCCCCGGCAATCCCTGAGATATTCCGGCCATGCCCGATCGACGTACTTTTCTGAAAACGCTACTGGGTTCAACCGCTGCGCTGGCAGTGCCTGGACTGTGGACAGGCGGCTGCCGCCAGGAAACGACCGATCAGGCCGAAGCCGCACCCTCATTGCGCCGCACTACCCCTACCGGTCCTACCCGCACGATACATCTACGGGTTGAACCTGTTGAGGTCGAGGTAGCCCCGGGCCGTATCTACCGTACCTGGGGCTATAATGGAGGCTTTCCCGGACCGGAATTGCGCGTGCGCGAAGGCGAACAACTACAGGTTGTGGTGGAAAACCGCCTCCCGGAGGGTACGACCATTCACTGGCACGGCGTACCGGTCCCCAATGCTATGGACGGGGTTCCCGGTCTGACGCAGGATCCTATTGCACCGGGCGCAACCTTCACCTACACGTTCGTGGCCTCTCCCTCCGGTAGCTATCTGTACCACAGCCATGTAGGTCTGCAGCTCGATCGCGGCCTGCTGGGGGCCCTGATCATTGAAGAAACTACCCCCCATGTATCCTATGATCGCGAGTATACCCTGGTGCTGGATGACTTCCTGCCCGAAGCCCCACAGCCGCTTCCGGCTGGCGCGCCCGGCATGCGGGGCCGGGGTATGATGGGCCGGGGCATGATGGGTGGCATGATGCGTATGCAGGTGCCTCCATATGCTGGCTCGCTGATCAATGGTCGCCTTCCCGAAGCGGCGCCGGTCTTTGAGGTACGACGCGGCGAACGCATACGGCTGCGTCTTCTCAATCCCTCCGGCGCCAGCACCTTCCGTTTTGCAATCGCCGGCCATCCACTACTGATCACGCATGCCGATGGCCGTCCTGTTGAGCCCGTGCAGGTAGATAACCTGCTCATTGGAATGGGCGAACGCTACGACGCCGTGATCGAAGCCAACAATCCCGGTCGCTGGGCTATTGTAGCCATTCCCGTCGAGGGGACACACCCCCCCGCCCGTGCGGTGCTGCATTATCGCGAGAGCCGCTCGCGCGGGCTGCCTTCTGGACTGCCAGAGACCCTCCGGGGGCGCACCCTTGACTACAGCGACCTGAAAGGCCTCGAAATGCTCCCGGTCCGACGACCGGACCGCACCTTCAATCTTGTACTTTCGGGCGGCATGATGAGTCCACGCTGGACCATCAACGGACAGGCCTATCCGCATGCTGATCCATTGGAAATTGCACAGGGAGAACGCGTGCGTTTCCGCATGGTCAATCACAGCATGATGCTGCATCCCATGCACCTGCACGGCCACTTTTTCCGGGTGGGAGATGTGCTGAAGGATACGGTGCTCGTACTCCCACACATGGGCCGAATCGTGTTCGATTTTGTGGCAGACAACCCCGGCCGCTGGTTCTTCCACTGCCACAACCTTTACCACCTCGAAAGTGGCATGGCACGTGAAGTGCGCTACCGCGACTGATCATTTCCACGCAGCCCGCTCGGGCAACTGTAGTGGTGGCAGCGCCGCTTCAAGGACTGCCCGACGCGATTCCAGCCCGGGAGGCAGTACCAGCTTTTCCCCCAGACGTGCCGGATCTTCATCTCTGGTAAAACCGGGACCATCGGTGGCCAGTTCAAAAAGTACACCACCAGGCTCCCGAAAGTAAACCGAAGTAAACCAGAAGCGATCGATTAACCCGGTAGGCCGAAGCCCGCCTTCGGCCAAGACGCGCCGTAGCTGATCTGCTGCTGCCACATCACGCGTACGCCAGGCCACGTGATGTACGCCACCTCGTCCATCTCGCCCCGACATGGCCTCGGGCAGCACCTGCACGTCCACCAGCTGTCCGAGCGCCCCCGCCTCAACAGCATACCGATACCAGGCCCCTTCCTGCGCGATACGCCGAAACCCCAGCCATTCCGTCAATACCTGCTCGGTAGGCGCCAGGGTTCGCTCCCAGAGCTGTACCGCATAAAATCCACGCAACTGATGCGCTGGCGGTACCGGACTGTCTGCCCAGGGAACAAACGGCCGCTCCTGCGTGGTCGCTACCAGAGCCACCCTGAGCCCATGGGGATCCTGAAAGCGAAGTACCGTCTCCCCAAAGGGCGAAGTAGCCGGCTCAGGTGCCACACCATAACGCGCCAGACGCCGCTGCCAGTAGTCCAGACTCTCAGGCTGCACGGCAAATGCCACCTCCGCGACACACCCCGTGCCTGCCCGAGCAGGCGGCAGTTCTGGCCACGGAAAAAACGTCAGATCGGTGCCCGGCGTCCCCACACCATCCGCATAGAACAGATGGTAGGTCGTGGGATCGTCCTGATTGACCGAACGCTTAACAAGCCGCAGCCCTAACACGCCCACGTAAAAATTTAAATTCTCCTGTGCTTCCCCACAAATCGCCGTTACATGATGAATCCCATGAATCTTCATGGTGCCCTCACCGCGCCGTCGCTGTTTAAAACGGCGGCCCAACTTGTTATAACAAAAAAAATAGTCTGAGCTGACCGGCTCCAACCGTCCTTTGCCCTTCCCCTGTCCGCACGAAACGCGACACGCTTGCACCACACGGTTCAGGTCGCAGCCGTGCTGGTCCAGGAAGGCGGATCACTGGCCGGAAACGACGCCCGTCCTGCTTCTTCTACTTCATCCAGCAGCTCGCTATCCGGTACGGTTACCAGCAAAGCGCGAAACACCGTTGTCCCGGGAATACGCAAGGAATGGCTGCTTCCGGATGTAGTCTCAAAAAGGACGACGTTCCCGGGGCCAAAGCGCCGGGGCTCGTGTCCTGACACCATGACCTCAACCTCGCCTTCCAGTACCACCAACAGCTGTCGCTCGCCTACCGTATGCCAGTCATAGGCATGGCCTGGAGGCGACTCAAGAAACTGGATATGTCCGGCCGTCCATCGTTTTGAAAGCAATCCGTAAGGAGCTACATCCTGGAGTCTTAGCTCCCACCGGCCAAAAACAACCCGTCCATCTGGACCTGCATAAATCCGCGTAATCTGCATAATGCTTCACCGTAGCTGGCTTTTGCAAGAAAGATAAGCCTGCAGCTCGATCGTATCTGTTACCAATTGGGAACGGTCATTCGTAGGTCCGTCGTAGCGGATGTTCGGGCACGAACCAGGTGACCCCCAGTCCGGCTACCACAAGCACCAGCACAAAGCGGTAAATGCGCCCGATAGCTTTAGCAAAGACCTGGCGCAGCTGCTCGAGCACCTGTCGCCGTGCACGGTCGATTTCGTGACGGATCAGCGTCTGCGCGACAGAAGCCTCGTAATGGGCTGCCGCTCTCAGCCGTGCCTTTATAGCCAGTGGCAAAGGTGCCATTTGAAGTGCTTGCTCCAGCATGCTGTCGTCGTGGGCGGTCAGCGCAGCATCAAGGCGCACTGCCAACGAATCAAAGCGCGCCTGCAACGCTTCCAGTCCCCCGCGGTGTCCTTCCCGGAAGCTAAATTCTGAATTTTCTGGAACGTGCGCCGATAGCGAAAGAGCCAGCACCGTGCCCATCACAGCCGTTCCCATTACGCCTCCGATCTGCCGAAACAGCATGGCTGCGCTGGTGGCCTGTCCCAGCTTTCGCACATCCACCGCGTTCTGGATAGCCAGTGGAAACAGCGGCATCGTGGGTCCCAGACCCAGTCCGCACAGGAACAGCTAAAGCGCAACCTGCCATGGTGGCGTCTCGGGTGTGAGCGTCGTTAGCAATCCTACGGCGAGCAGTAGCAGGAGCTCACCGCCCAGTATGAACCGCCGGTAGCGCCCGAAGCAAGCGACCAGCTGACCTGAGACGGTCGATCCCGTAGCTACCCCCAGCGAAAACGGAATCATGCTCAGTCCAGCCACGGTGGCTCTGACGCCGCTCGCGCTCGTCAGAAACAGCGGGACAAACAACACGACGCTTAAAAATACCGCCCCATCAGCACCAGCGCCAGCACTGAAGTGGTGAAAACGCGCTCATGAAACAGCCCCAGATCCAGGACGGGCTAAGGTGAACGCCGCGCCTGTCGTACAAACAGAAGCAGCAGCAATGCGGCCAGCGCAAACAGCCCGATCGTTTCCGGTGCATCCCACGGATGCGCTACGCGATCGAGTTGCAATGCCAGCCCCAGGGCTGTCAGCGCTCCGGAAAAAAGCAGCATCGAGCATCCATCCAGCACGCGATGCGTAACCGGCGGGTGCAGGGGAGGCATTTTGCGCCAGATAAAACCAAGTGCCAGCAGACCAGGCGGCAGATTCACGTAGAAGACCCAGCGCCAGCCTTCAATGCCCGGCACCAGCAGAGCACCATGGTCGGAAACCGCGCCGCCAATAAAAAACCCGAGTACGCTTGCCAGCGCAAAAACGGCTTCCACCAGTCCCTGATAGCGCCCCGCTCAGCTGGCGGAAAAAGATCCGCAATGATAATGAAAGCCAGTGCGAAAAGCCCGCCCCCTCCGATTCCCTGAAAAGCCCGAAATACGATGAGCTGATTCATGCCATCGCCCAGGATCGGCAGCGAACCGAATTCCCCCGCCAGCCCGCACAGAAACGATCCACTCAGGAAAAAACTGATAGCTATCAGTACAATGGTTTTGCGACTCTGCAGATCAGCCAGCTTGCCGTAAACAGGCGTCGCGACCGTAAAGGTAAGCAAATAGGCGGTAACAACCCAGGCGTAGCGATCCAGTCCCTGTAGATCAGCTACCATACGTGGCAGCGCAGTAGCCACAATGGTTTGATCCAGTGCACCCAGAAACAGCGCCAGGTGCGCCCCGACCAGTGTATAGCGACGTTCAGGCGAAGCCAGCAGACGCGCAGCCCGCGTTTTCGGTTGGTTACCACCCGTCGATAAACGCCTGGGTCCAGCCGTGATTCCTCTGGACCATCTGCTCGCCCGACTTTCACGATGAATCGCTGCCTTCGAGATCTCTGGAGGCTCTCGGAAGTCCTTGAAAAAGTCGATCATCCTCAATATTGTGAAGAGCATGCAAATCCCACCAGAACCGGTCCGATCATACTTGACTATACTCTTTTTTTTTTATGGTTAGCACAACCAGAGCGGCCGCTCTATTGGATCGACGTCTTCTGAGACCGTTCAACCTCAAAACTGGTCAAAGTGCCATGAAACGATGGATGCTTCTGGCCTGGCTGCCTTTCCTGCTGGGCAGCGGCAACGAACGACCTACAGGGTTCGATCTGAACACAACAACTTACGGGCAGCCTCTCTGTGCACCGGCGGCTATCGAAGATTGCAGCGATGGCATTCCCCGATTGTACTGCCGAATATGGAAAGTCCATGTCATGGGCGTCTTCGGTGCCACACTCCCCAAAATTCATTTTCAGTGTGAAACGGGAGGCTCTTTCCGATGTGATGGCGAAGCTATTCTGGCGCTGTTGACATCAGCAGGTGGTATGAATGAAGAACCGGAGTAATTGTGCACAAAAAGCCATAACGCTGCAGATGATTTCCCTTATGATTGTGTTGTTGCTGGGCCTCATCGCGTCGGCGGTGCAGGCCCAGCAACAACGCCTGCGCGTTACTTTCCGGCTGGAACGACCCATTCTGCTCAAAGAGCCCCCTGAAGCTTACATGCAAACAGTAACTTCGGTTACTCGCTTGGACTCGCTACTCTGGATCACAGGCGGCCAACCGGGTAGCACAGTGCTTTACGTCTATGACCTGAATGGCCAATTTATTCAACAGGTCGGCGAGCAGGGAGATGGTCCCCATGCGTATCGCAGTGCTGGATTTCTACGAATTTTTCAGGATACGCTCTGGCTGTGGGACAACATGGGGCTCAGGCTACTGGGTATCGATCCGCAAACGCGACAAGTCGTTCAACGATATGTCGACTTCAGCTTAAACTGCCAGGACTTTATCTATCGCTATCCTTTTGTGATCTTTAGTCACTCCCAGAGAACCTCACAGTTTATTACGATTTTCGATCTGCGCTACAAACGATACGTGGCAAGTTTTGGAGAAGGCCAGTATGAAGACGTAATCCTGTCCCTTATGGCGGGAACTGGGCATTTAGCCTACGAGGATTCCCTGGTTTACTTCGCTCGACCATCGCAAGCTGCACTCTACCGACTGCATCTTCGCACGCGCCAGATTCAACGTTTCCCATTAGAAGTTCCAGGCTTTACCGCTGCTTCCTACGAGGGGCCACGTGTACCTGCCCTTACCCCGCAAGCTGTGCGCTATATCTTCACGCATTCGGTGAACCGCGGCGTCTGGCGAACTCGAACGGGTCTTGTTCTTTTAGTCGACACTGGAGCCTTTCAATTCAAGGGTTTTTCCCCGGTGAGCAACGGGAATCGCTCATTGAATTTTGTTATAGTTGATTTCCGAACATTACAACAGATTGGCCACATTCATTTTGAAACGGACTTTATTGTAAAGAACGGTCTGAACCAGTTTGTAGGCTGGGATCCGGAGACGACTACCTTCTATTTTTACAGCGTTCGAGAAGAAGAACCTCTACACCAGCTCACGCCGGTGCGGTTCTATCTGGAGCCGGAGGCACATTAAGCGCCGCCCGTGCTTCCTTCACACAGCACAGCAGCTGAGCTGGCGCACATCCTTGGAAAACCCCAGCGCGGCCAGCTTGAGCGCTTCAGACCAGGTCAGGTAGGGATGGAAGCGTCGCGCCAGCTCGGAAATCGGAATCTCGTAGCGCATGGCCAGCGATAGCTCCATCAACAGCTCGCCGCCTTCGGGGGCTACGATGCGGGCCCCCAGCAACTGATCGGTACCGGGATTGCGCAGCAACTTAACAAATCCGCGTGTGTCGCGCCCTACCAGGGCCCGCGGCACTTCGGTCAGAGGGAGCGTGGATACCTCATAGTCAAGGCCGGCTGCCTGCACCTCCCGTTCGTTCAGGCCGATCCCACCCACCTGCGGATCGGTAAAGACCACCCAGGGTAGTGCCTGATAATCCCGCGGCGTATGCTGTCCCAGCAGGGCATTTTCGGCGGCCAGCTGCCCTTCATAAGCTGCTGCATACACAAACGGGGGGTTACCAATCACATCGCCCGCCCCCAGCACGGTCGGTACCGTCGTTCGCAGCGTTTCGTCCACCTGCAAAAAACCCTGTCGGTCGGTGGCAATACCCAACGCCTCCAGTCCCAGCTCGTCTGTGTTGCCCCGGCGACCGGTGGCTACGAGCAGATGAGTCCCTTCCAGCTGATACGTCTGTCCCTGGCGTTCGTAGGAGACCACCACACCACGTTCAGTCCACGACACCTGGACAACCCGCGCCTCCGTCTGGATGTTAATCCCCTCTGCCTGCAGATGCGCTGCCAGCACCGAAGCAACGTCGGCATCTTCCTGGGGTAGGATCTGGGGCAACAGTTCCAGCACCGTTACCCGACTGCCCAACCGGGCAAACGCCTGCGCGTTTTCCAGGCCAATGTAGCCACCGCCCAGTACGATCAGGTGCACTGGCAGCCTATCCAGCCGATAAAGTGTTTCGTTGGTGAGATAGGGACCGTCGGCCAGTCCCGGCACGGGTGGCAGCGCCGTGCGCGAACCGGTCGCGATCAGCACAGCCCGTCCCGAGATCGCCTCATCCCCTATCTGAATGCTGGTCGGCCCGGCCAGGCGCGCCCGTCCTTCCCGAAAGACAATATGCTCACCATCGATCAGATCCAGGTATTTATGCTGGCGCAGCTCGTCGGTAAGCGCCCGCACCTGACCGATCAAAGCACCGAAGTCCACCACCTGACTGGTCGAGCGAATTCCAGCAAACGAATGATGTGCTGCCCGGTGATGGGCTTCGGCTGCCCGAATAAGCGCTTTCGATGGCACGCATCCGACGTTCACGCAGGTACCTCCAGGCGGCAACCCCTCGTTGACGATCAGGCTCCGGAAACCCAGCTCACGTGCCCGTAGCGCAGCTGCAAACGCTGCAGATCCCCCTCCAATGATGAGTAAATCGAAGTCGATCCGATCCGAAGCCTCCTCGAACGGCGTTGCTTCCCCGATTTCTCGCACCACTTCCCACCGCTCCAGCCGATACCCGTGACCCGCCCGGGCTACAGCCCTCGCCAGCGCATCGGCGTCCACGGTATCCCCTTCCCAAGTGACCACAGCCCGACCACGCTGCCAGTCGAGTACCTGCACACGCACCACACCAGACACCCGAGACAGCGCGTGCTCAATCGCACGGGCGCAATGCGCGCAGGTCATCCCGCTGATATGCAATTCAAGAAGTTTCCTCATAGCGATGTCTCCGTTTTCAGACTGGCCTCAAATCCAGCGCTGCGGACGGCCTCCATGAGTTGTTCCACCGACACCTGCTCCGGGTTGAAGCGCACGCGCGCTTCCGGCGGCTCCAGCGTCACGATGGCGTCCTGCACTCCTTCAAGGCGTTGTAATGCATAAACCACTGCCTGGCTACAGGCCTCACAGGTCATCCCCTGCACATCCAGTATCACTTCTCGGGTCGTCCCCTCGACAACCCCATCATTCATCGTTACTGCTGCATGGGAGCGCCCGATAAGTTCTGGCGCAATCAACACCCCCAGTACCAGTACAGTGCCCAGCCCCAGAAGCAACCGACGCGTCTTTGGAGACGTGCCTGTCTCACAGGCGCAGTCTGGATCTCGTGCACGCCGCATCTCTCGATACCAGGCAAACCCCAGAGCCCCCAACGCCAGCGCTATAAAAAACGGCCGATACGGCTCCAGGGCCGACAACTGTCCCACCCAGGCCCCTCCTATACCGACAGCTACAGCCGCCAGTGGCCCAACGCAACAAACCGAAGCCAGCACACCGGCCCCTACAGCTGCCAGCAGGCTCGAACGAGCAACTTTATCCGGCTTTTCCGACGCCTTCATGACGCACCTCCTTCAGGTTGAAGGTTAACTGAATGCGATCCAGCTCCAGCTCGTCGAACAGCCGTACAAGCAAGCGAGCAAACGGATTTACCCGACAAACCCGATAGTAGATGGTCTGCGCTTCCCGCCGCGCTTCGACCAGCGCCTTCTCGCGCAGAATCTTCAGGTGCCGTGACACAGCCGGCTGTGAAATCTCAAAAATATCGGCCAGGTCACAGACGCACAGCTCACCAGCCCGATGCAGTACGTAGAGCATCCGCAATCGCGTTTCGTTGCCGGCCGCCTGCATAAAGGCCGCCAGCGCCACCAGATGATCGTTCTGGAGCGCCTCCGCACGCAGCCGGGCCAGCTTCTCTGGATCAACAGCCACCCGCACACACGTGCGATCGGTTATCGCTTGCCGCCTTTGCATTTTTAACAAAACGGTTAATTAACGGTTTTGTTATATTAATGAATTACCATGAGCCTGTCAAGATCCTGGAAAAGCAATGAAAAAGGGACAACGTGCGTACCTCTCGTTAAAAAACGTGCCTGCCGCCCGTGAGGTATCAGCTTCAGCAAGAGTGCTAAACAAAACAAAAAACCCCGGCTTTATGCCGGGGTTTACGGGAGCCAACGGCCGGACTCGAACCGGCGACCTGCTCATTACGAGTGAGCCGCTCTACCAGCTGAGCTACGTTGGCTCGATGGTGGATGCTGAATTTAGCGGTGTTTTTAATGCCCAGTCAAGTGACAGGATCCCATACCATCGACAGTCGCCCGGACCTTAATATTTCTTCAAGTTACGCTGCCCGGATTCATCCCACGCC
>JAUZRN010000040.1 GCA_030950375.1 Rhodothermus sp.
CGAGCTGGTGCGTCGGACCAGTCCGTTGCCGGAGTTTGCCCCGCGGAGTCGTTTGAATGCGTTTGATACGCTCTGGGTGCAGGGCCGCTTTGAGGGCGAGGCAATGGAGGGCAATCCGTGGAATGTGCCCTGCACCTGGTAAAACAGGTATCCCTCGCGCATGCTTACAGAGACAACCCTGCCAGCCGCTCGGACAGCGGGTGGAGGAGTTGATCAGGCTCAAGGGCACGGATGGTGTCGGCCAGTGCCGTTTCGTCGAAGGCCAACAGGGGACACGTGATGGCTTCTTCCGACACCAGTGCGCGTCCGGTGCGGGTGTTGCCCTCTTCGAGTTGCAGGCGGGCGGCATCGGTTTTCGGTCGGGCGAACGGCCGGGCTTTTTCCAGCAGCAGGCGGGCCGTCTGCGAGTCCCCTGCCCGCCAGGCCAGATAGGCCTTCAGCACGTAGGCCGGTACGCTGCGGAAATTCATCGCCAGCACCTTGTCAAAAAGCGCTGCGGCCTCTTCAAAACGCCCTTCCAGCAATGCCACCTCGCCCAGATGCAGCACCGGACCACTATCTTTGTTTAACGCAAGCGCCCGTTCGAACGAAGCGCGAGCAGCCCGTAGATCGAACAGGGGGCTTTCCGGATAGCACATCTGCAGCCGACCGAGCTGCATGAACACGCGGCTGCTCTGGGGATGGGCTCTGGCCAGCCGTTGCCAGACCTGATAGGCATCTTCCAGGCGCCCCATCTCCAGATAGGTGTTGCCCAGATAATAAAGGGCATTTTCATGCAGGCTATCAAGCGCCAGCGCCTGCCGATATAGCTCAGCGGCTGCCTCCAGCTCGCCGCTCAGACGCCGCTGCGTCGCTTCACGATACAGCTTCCAGAACTGGACGACGCGATTTCGTTCGGCTTCCGTTGCATTGACCGACTCCGGCGACGCCGTATGTGAAGTGCATCCCGTAATCAGGATCACCCCGAGCCATCCAAGTCCTTTGAGCAGGTTTGGCCACATTGTTTCTGCGCGCTTCAGCTCGTTGAGTCTTCGACGATGCGCACGATCTGGCGGGCTGGCACATCGGTTAACACCTGACGGCGTCCGTTGCACGGCCAGATAACTTCGATCGTGTCAACCCGAGCGGCCCTTCCCAGTCCGAAATGGGCTACGGGACTGTTCTGAGACAGGTAGGAACTCTGTGCGCCAATCTGTCGCACCTGAACCCGGCCGCCGGCCACGACACGGACGCGTGCCCCGAATGCCATCCGATTACAGGAACGACTTTCAAGCGCTACCTCCAGCCAGCTATTCCGATTGCCGCCTTCGTTGCGGAGCAGCACCCCGTGGCCGCTGTGATTCACCACGAAAATGTCCACATCACCGTCGTTGTCGTAGTCCGCAAAAGCAGCGCCTCGCCCCACATAGAGCGCATCGAAGAAGCTACCACTGACGGCCGATACGTCGTAGAAGCCATCCTCGCCGCGATTCCAGAAAAGCAGGTCCTTTTGCGGCACAAGCAGGTGCGGTTGGTCGCGCTGCTGTAGCGTGCTTCCGTTGGTCACGAATAAGTCAAGCCGTCCATCATTGTCGTAGTCGAAAAACGCAGTCCCCCACCCTACATAGTCGAGCGAGATCTGTCCGAGTCCGAACTGGTCGGCCTCATCGCGAAAGCGCAAGTTTCCCTGTTCATGCAGGAGATTGGTATACAGGGCATTTTCCTGGGCTACCCAGTGCGTCAGAAACAGGTCCAGGTCGGTGTCGCCATCCCAGTCTCCCACGGCAATACCCATCGAGCTCCGATAGTCGGCCACCAGCGCCGGATAGCTCAGCTCTTCAAAGGTGCCATCGCCCCGATTGTGAAAGAAGGTGTTGGCGGATACATCATTAGCTACATAGAGATCCAGCCACCCGTCTTCGTCCAGATCCACCCAGGCAGCGCTGAGCCCTTTGCCATCAGGATCGGCCACACCGGCGCGGACAGCTATTTCGGTGAAAGTACCGTCTCCGTTGTTGCGATACAACAGGTTGCGTTCAGGCTCGAAGGTGGAAGGATTGATCCCCGGAGGATTTTCGAGGTCAAAGTCCAACGCTGAGGGATCGTTGCGAACAGGCACGTAACGGACGTAGCCGGTAATATACAGGTCGAGGTCTCCGTCGTTATCATAGTCTCCCCAGGAGGCTCCTGTCCAGAACCCTGCCGGGCCGGCCAGCCCGGCGCTGCGGGTCACCTCGGTGAATGTTCCGTCCCCATTGTTGTGATAGAGCACGTTCTGGCCAAAGGCGGTTACCACCAGATCGGGCCATCCGTCATTGTCGTAGTCGCCCCAGGCCGCGCCCATGCCCCAGCCGCAGAAGCCCACACCGGCCGTCGTGGTAACCTCGGTAAACGTACCATCGCCGTTGTTGTGGAACAGACGGTTGCAGGTACCGGCCTGACGTCCTTCTTCAGGCGTCATCGAAAGCGGTCCGATCGTGCTGACCACATAGAGATCGAGCCAGCCGTCTCGGTCGTAATCGCCCCACGCGGCGCCCGAACCCATATCCTCAGGAATCTGGCTTGTGCGCCGACCGGCAAAATGGCGAAAGCGAATGCCCGCGGCTTCCGTCACGTCCTCGAACATAACCCGAGGATAGTCCGGCGGTAACGTCCGCTCCAGCCGTGCGACCACTCCCTCGACCTGTTCACCCGGACGGTAGGGTACTTCGTCTGTATCCGTCACGCGCCATACCAGGACCCCGCCACCCAAGCTTCCAAGAAGGGCTACCCCCAGCGCCCATCCTATCTGGCGCTTTCTGCGCGACAGTCGTCCCATGGCGTCTATGGCAGCACCTGAATCACGGTGGAATCAGCCGAAAGCTCCGTCACCGGAGCCGTAAGCGTTGTGTCGGGAAACAGGAAATTGAGCAGGAACTGGTTTACCTTCCGATAGCAGAGCCGTGCTTTCACATGCAGGCGGCGAGCATTGGGCGGCACGGTGAACACATAACGCGCCTGATCAGCATAGCCAGGAAAGAGGGCACGCTTATAGCGCACGCCCACCATCTCCCAGAGGTTATGCCGGTCGATCAGATTACCGTAGCGATCCACAGGCTCTGCCTTGAAGACGAACGCGCCTGGCTCGATGAAATAACGGTCGTCAAGCCGTCCGCTGACAAATACCTCCTGCCCCTGCTCGTTGGTCACCACAAACTCAACCCATGCCTGAATAATGTCCAACGGACCGGTCGGAAAGTCGTGGCCGGCCTTGTTGTTCAACAGGGCCACTTCGACGGTGATCGTTTCGCCGGGACGAACACGCGTCGGTGCCAGTATCTGGATGGGGATGACCGGCCCATCACGCCACTTGTCGGCAATCTCTGGCACCTCGATTTCCCCCCGGAGCCACTTTTCGACGAGCCGTGCATGCTCCTGGCCGCCTGGGAGCTCCAGATGCGCTGGAATAAACTGATTGGCCCCCAGAAAACGATGGCTGCGATGCTTGCCGTCGTCTGGTGAACGGTTGTAGTCGAGCGCATCGCCCCGGGCTGGATCAAACGAATCGACCAGGGGCATATGGCACTCCCGACACTCTATCGTCTTCAGGGGGTCACCCGGATGATTCCAACGACTCTTGCGCCAGTTGTCGTACTGGTTCTGCAGTTGCACCCATCCCACGTTATTGATTTCCTCATCAACGAACTGCTTATGGCAGGCGCCGCAGAACTCCGGGCTCTTGAACATGCGACGGCTCAGACTGTTGATGTGATGTTCTGGATAGGAGCGAATCAAGAAGTTGCTGATCAACACGCCAAACCCGCTCGTGTCGCGCTCAAAGAGATAGGGTTCCGGGGCATGGATCACATAATCTGCGTTGCCCCGCACGTCCACCTCCTGAATGGCATGACAGGTCACACACGAAATCCCTTCATGCAACCCAACCGGATTGGTAAGATCGTCGCGAAACAGATTCTTCGTGCCGCTGAAAAGCGAAATAGGATCGTGGCAGCCGCCACAGTAGCGTGTCGATTCAGCGCCGTTCTGCGTGCCCATTACGTGCTGTACCCGACGAAAGAGTGGATCGGCCGCCGAATAGCGGTGCGCGCTGGGCAGCCATTCCTCATAGATCTGCTCGTGGCACCCCGAACGTCCACAGGAGGCCGAACCGCCCAGCACGTCGGCCGGGATTGCCCGGTTGTTCTCGGTGCGCGCCAGACTGGGCGCGAAGGGGCGATCGGGGCCATAAAGGTAGCTATAATCTGGCGGCAGTTCGACGTAGCGCGCTGGCGCTCGATACACGTACGCCAACGCTACCCCCACGAAAAACAGCCCCAACGTCCACAGCATCACTGCCGCCGAGAAGCGCTGCTGCGCCACCAGAACCGGCCGGATCGCTTCTCGCTTACGCGCTCGATGGTCGCGCACCATAATCCAGACTACATGCGGCACGACCGTAGCGATCAACGCAAACGTAGCCCACAGATGTACCCGACGCCAGCCATAATGGATACGCGTCCCCCAGAGCGCCTGCCCCGTCAACACCAGCCCCGATACGATCGCCACCAGCGTAGCCCCCATACCTACGTATCCCAGCACGACAAGATGATTCCAGGGCATACGCCGATACATCCACCAATGCCGCACCTGATACCAGAGATACGGCCCGGTGAAAAGCAGACCGCCTACCGTGTGTAGTAGTACAATAAACTGGCTGGGTACGCTGAAGGGCAGCAGATAAATGGCGAGTCCGCTCAACGTCTCAAACAAAAGCAAACCACCTACACACCAGAGCAATCGGTGGCGCCATTCACGCAGGCGAGGATGATCAGGCTGCATAGCTCGAATTCTGGTAAAGCAGTACAAAAATAAGATTCAGTTGTTTTTTGTCTTTATTAGAAAGTAAGCGAAGCAAGACGCTCCGTCAAGCGCCGCGTTCATCCCTGCAGGTGGCCTGTAATCCGACCGACGAGCTTTCGTACAGGGAAACGTCCGCTTGAAGATTTTCGGTACCCATGCTGACGAAGTGCCATGAACCGTCTGCTCTGGTTGCTGATCGGGCTGGCACTGGTGGCCGTGCTTAACGATCTGCTGAATACCGGTGATCGCATTTTTTGGATCTACGGCGGTGAGATGAGCAAGACGTTCGAAGGCCTGCCCAGAGGGTGACGCATTTGCCTCGTGCGTGAAGACCTGGATTTGCTGCTTCGCACCATTCCAGCGCTGGCAGCGGGCAGCGTCTCCTATGGACGCTGGAGCACGATCCTGGAAGGCGGCGACATGCGCACCTCGACCTATATGGAAGGTGTCGATCCTGCCCTCAAAGTGCTACACCCCACCTATCCCGTTTGAGGCGGCTGTTTTCTGAACGTCCAGGACCTGCGTCGCAGGCGGCACCTCGTTTTCCTGGGCGACGAGCTGGCCCGACGGCTCTTTGGCACGCAGGATTCGTGGGCCTGACCGTCAAGATCGACGGCCTGCCCTTCACGATGCAGGCAAAGCTCCAGACCTCCATGAACAACGGCCCGGACGCCCTGTGTGCCTTCATTCCATCCACCACGTTCGAAACCATCGACGGCTTTCGCTACATCAATCATCTGCTGGTGCAACCTCGTAGCGTAGGTGAAGCTGAGCGGGCTAAGCCAGAAATCTATCGCGTACCGGGCCGCCGCTACCAGTTTGATCCAACCGATCGCGCTCACGGTAGGCGCCATCGGCCTGCTGACGCTGATCGGCCTGGCTGCCGGATTCTTTCCAGCCCGTCGGGCCGCCCGGGTCGATCCCGTCGAAGCCCTGCGCCATGAGTAACATGCCGCAACGGGCTCCTGTAAAAATTGCCTCCGATAGGTCTTTTCTTCCCTCCAGCATCTTTTTTTACCCTGCCTATTGCCTTTTTTAAAAATTAGGCACGTTCATTGATTATCTACAATTTTAAAACAATACCCTATTGACACCTAAGTTTATATGGACTATATTGCCGCAGGCTTATTAAACAAGGGTTATCTCTGATCACCAAACACAAAACATCCATGGCACCACCGCTGATTGCCGAAATGCCGGTGGAAACCCGGAAGGAAGTCATCCGCAGGGTTTTTGAGCTGATTGAAAAGGAAAAGGCGCAGATGGTCGACATTCGCTTTGTCGACTTTCTGGGCCAGCAGCAACACTTTTCGATCCCGGCTGCCCAGTTCGAACCCGATCATTTCGATGAGGGTGTGGGCTTCGACGGTTCGTCGATCCGGGGTTGGAAGAGCATTCATGAGTCCGACATGCTGGTGATTCCGGATCCGACGACCGCCTTTGTCGATCCGTTTTTCCAGCACAAGACGGTCGTTCTCATTGGCGAGATCCACGAGCCGGGCACGCTGGAGCCCTTTCCGCGCTGCCCCCGGGGCATCGCCCGTCGCGCCGAGCAGTTCCTGAAGCAGTCGGGTATCGCCGATGTGGCCTACTTCGGGCCGGAGGCCGAGTTCTTTGTATTCGACCACGCTTCGTTCGACGAAGGCCCCAACCAGGCGTTCTACAAGATCGACTCGGATGAAGGCGCCTGGAACCGGGGACGGCACGACAGCCTGGGGTACAAGCCCACGACCAAAGGGGGATACTTCCCCGTACCACCCACCGACTCGCTTCAGAACTTGCGTGCCGAAATGGTGCTGCATATGGAAGCCATCGGCATCCCGGTGGAATGTCAGCACCACGAGGTGGCCTCTGGGGGTCAATGCGAAATCGACTTTCGCTTTCAGCCCCTGTTGAAGTGTGCCGATCTGCTGCTGAACTACAAATACATCGTCAAAAATACCGCCTGGAAGTACGGTAAGACGGTCACCTTCATGCCCAAGCCGATCTTCGGAGACAACGGCTCGGGCATGCACACGCACATCTCGCTCTGGAAAGATGAGCAACCGCTCTTCTTTGGAGAGGGTTATGCCGGTTTGAGTCAGGAAGCCCTCTGGTTTATCGGGGGTATTTTGCACCACGCCCCGGCCATAATTGCCTTTACGAATCCGACAACCAACTCCTTCCGTCGCCTGGTACCCGGCTTCGAGGCCCCGGTGAACCTGGTCTATTCCGCGCGCAACCGGAGCGCCGCCATCCGCATCCCCGTCTACTCAAACAGCCCCAAGGCTAAGCGGATTGAAGCCCGCTTCCCGGATCCGTCCTGCAATCCCTATCTGGCCTTTTCAGCGTTGCTACTGGCCGGACTGGACGGTATTCGCAATCAGATCGATCCAGGTCCCCCTGTCGACAGGGACATCTATCACCTGTCGCCAGAGGAGCAGGCAGCCCTGCCTCAGGCACCCAAGTCGCTCGAAGAGGCCCTCGAAGCGCTCGAAAAGGATCACGAATTTCTGCTTCAGGGCGGCGTCTTTACGGAAGAGGTCATTGAGGCCTGGATCCAGTACAAGTACGACAACGAGGTCCAGCAACTCCGGATGCGTCCGCATCCGTATGAGTTCTCGCTATACTTTGACGTGTAGCACAAGACCAGCACTACGATAACGCGGAGGGCGGCGTCAGACGGCGCCGTCCTCTATTTTTTTAGTCCGTGCACAGTACCGTAAATGAGGTCGTAATTATTGGTTTGTCAATGTCATAGGGTTGATCATCAGATACCGAACGCACGTGCAACATGGGCCAGAGCCGTTCTCCACAGGAAACGGTCTCCTCGGGAAAGAGCTTCACCTCCAACTGCCGATAAATGCCAGGTTCCAGGGGTTTACGGGCAATCACGCCGGGGACTTTGGGGCGATTGCCTGCATCCCGATGAATGACCAGATCAGCAGGCTCCCCGACGCCCACTTCTTCAATAATTACGGTCTGATTGACGACCTCCTGATCTTCCACTACGATCCATCCGTCGGTTACGGCTCCGCCTTGAAAGAGGAAAAACCGGGCCTCTACCGGTTGTTGGTTCACCTGAAAAGGACGATCAACCTCAGGTTCAAACTGCCCGATGCGTCCAAGATCACGGTAAAGCATGGCCGAGCACCAGGCCACCTCATCGTCATCCAGGGGGAGCGTATAAGGCACTGGCAGATTGGTCCGCCTGCCTTGTGCCACCGCCGCTACCCCGGCCAGCTGCGGCGCCCGGTCGATACGACGCACCACAACCCATCCCGCTGCCGGTGTTGTCACCCTTTTGATTTTTACCTGCTGGTTGACCAGCATCTGATTTCCAGCCACAATCTCAGGTACCAGTACCGGCTCCTGGGCGGCATCGCAACCGAGCAACACCCCTCCCAGCAGCCAGCCGATCCAGCTACCGCGCAATAGGTTCTTTCCTTTCATGGCAACATGTCCTGGGTCTGGGGTTGCCGGTACTGTTCCATCCGTTGCAACAACTCACGTAAACGACGCGCCAGCTGCGCTTTTCGTTCATAGTGAATGGGGGCAGGGGGATACAGCGAGCCCTGTCGTACACCCCGACCATTGAAGCCGCCGGCCAGACGGTATAGCGCCCTTCGGATCTGCTGAATGGAGCGGCCAAGCGCCTGCACACTATCTACCTGGGCACTATCTGGCCGGCGCTTGCGCAACTGTTGTCCCAGTTCACGCACTGTCTCCTCAGCGCTAAACGCCTGACGCTGCAGCTCCAGCACCTCCAGTAGAAAAGCCTCTCGAACGCGATAGGCTGCTTCCGGAATCGGCATTTCGGGATCGGGCTTGACCTGCACCATACGTTCCTGTACATAATCACCAGCCTTCAGGACCACACGATACATACCCGGCGCCACAAAAGGACCTACGGGCGTCACCGACCGTGGCAGCTGAGGCAGCGCATGTTCCGCGTATACCAGCCCTTCGCGTTGGGGTCGCTCTTCCCGATAAGGCGGAGGCTCATGCCGCAGGTCCCACACCACCCGCAGGAAACGCCCGGCTTCACCAGGGCCACGGAGGCAGCGCACCCTTCGCCCCGCGGCATTGTAGATCTCAATTTGCACGCTGTCGACCGGTCGACTCAGATAATAAGTGATCAGCGCACCCAGCGGACGATTTTCGCCGGCATAAGCGGCCTGGCTGCGATATGACGTCGACTTCCAGTAATGGAAGAAATGCGCAGGCCGAATGGCAAACAAATGCGCCGGTTTTTCCTGCAGTGCAGGCGACCATTCGGCCAGGAATCCTACATCATCGATGATCCAGATTCCCCGGCCATGTGTGCCGATTACCAGATCCAACTCCCTCGGATGGATAAGCAGGTCACGATAGATCGTGGTAGGCAGGTTGTTGTTGAAACGATACCAGTGCTGTCCGCCATCCAGGGAGTAAAAGAGCGCCCGCTCTGTTCCCAGGAAAAGCACGTTAGGATTCAGGGGGTGTTCGATCAGCACATGGACGGAACCTTCTGGTGGTAATCCATTGGTTAAAGCAACCCAGGTCTGTCCGAAGTCATCGGTGCGATACACATAAGGCGCAAAGTCGCCTTCCCGATGGCCATCCAGGGTCACATAGGCACTACCTGGCCCCCGTCGAGACGCGACCACCCGGCTCACATATCGGCCATAGGGAAGACCGGGCAGATGGATGGCGGGAATATTCCGTCCGACTTCGGTCCAGGTACGGCCGCCGTCGCGTGACACCTGTACGTTGCCATCATCTGTACCTACCCACAGAATCTCTGGCGAAAGCGGCGACTCGGAAATGGTCGTTATCTCGCCAAACGAAGCGACACCGTCGTGTCGGGACAGCCGGATTTCCTTCCCGAGCACGCCCATCAGCTTCAGCGTGTCCCGGTCAATCTGCCGCGTTAGATCCGGAGTTCGGCTCCAGGTCTCCCCACGATCATGAGAAATGAAGAGCCGGTTGCCGCCCAGGTAAACGGTGCGCGGATCGAAGCGTGAGAGTACTACCGGCGTAATCCAATCAAAACGATAGGCTGGTTCCCCCTCCGGCGGCACCGGCCGGATATACAACATGTCGCCCGTCAGAGCATCGACGCGATAGACCTCCCCGTTTTGCTCCGAGTTGTACAGGTAACGTGGCGAGGTGGGATCAGGCGCATGGTACATCCCATCACCAAAGCCTACCTGCGACCAGTCATCATTAATGATCCCGATCCATCGACGAGTTGCCGAGGGGCCCATCCAGGAATGATTATCCTGCGTACCGCCATAGACATAGTAGAACGGCTCGCGCCAGTCCACCCCGATTGCGTAAAACTGGGCAATTACGAAATTGTTGATCTTGCGATAGGTCTCTCCCATATCCCATGTCTCGTACAGCCCCCCATCACCGGCCAGGAAGAAATGAGCCGAGTTGTTGGGGTCAATCCAGAGGGCATGATAATCCGAGTGGACGCCCACGTCGTAAGTAGGCCGCGTTGGCATCTGTCGAAAGGTGCGCCCGCCGTCTTCGCTTTTGTAGAAGTTCACCGCCAGCAGATAGACCCGGTGCTCATTGTTAGGGTCTACATAGATGTGGCTGTAGTACATGGGGCGTGGGTTCAGGTCGTTGACCTTTTCCCAGGAGGCTCCGCCGTCGACGGAGCGATAGACGCCTCCCTCTTCAGCGTGCTCAATCACAGCGTACAAGACCTGCGGATTAGAACGCGCAATCGCCAGTCCGATGCGTCCTTTATCGCCTGCCGGAATACCCTGGGTCAGTTTCTGCCAGGTGTTACCACCGTCTGTAGATTTGTAAATCCCACTGCCCGGACCACCCCCGTTGAATCCCCAGACCTTACGCATTCGCTGATACATGGCCGCGTACAGTATCTGGGGATTCTGCGGGTCCATTACCAGGTCGACGGCCCCGGTGTACGCGTCCACATAGAGCACCCGCTCCCAGGTACGCCCGCCGTCGGTAGAGCGATATACTCCCCGCGCTTCACTTTCTTTCCACAGGTTTCCCAGAGCCGCTACATACACTATGTCGGGATTTTCCGGATGGACTACGATGCGGGCAATATGACGCGTTGCCTCCAGGCCCAGGTGCTGCCAGGTCTTGCCTCCATCATCCGAGCGATATACCCCATTCCCCCATGAAGTACTCTGTCGGTTATTCTGCTCGCCTGTACCTGCATAAAGGACCTCCGGATTGGAAGGGGCGATGGCCAGATCACCGAAGGTACTGACGGGCTGGTCATCGAAGATCGGGGTCCAGGTTGTGCCGTTGTTGGTGGTCTTCCAGAGCCCCCCAGAGGCTGCGGCGATATAGATGACGGCAGGATTTTCGGGCAGGGCCTCGACGTCATGAATGCGTCCGCCAATACCAGCCGGACCAATATTCCGGGCGTGCAATTGATGGAAAAGCGCTGGCTGCGCGCCTGTGTCTATCACCCATAGGCCCAGGATTAATCCTATGATGAAACCCCAATGGTTACGCATCGCCTTTGTTGTCCTGATTGTGTTTAGACTTGTAGTTGTTGGTGATAAAAGGGGCCATAGCGTTTGCCACTATGGCCCCTTTCTTCTTCTTTTTTCTTTTGCTAAGCCTGAATTTTCTGATTATCCACCGCTTCCAAAGGGTTGGCAGTTCTGCGTCTGATCAATGTTCGGGTTTGTCTGGCACTCGCTCTGACTGATCGGCAGGCAGGAAGCCCGTGGGTTCACACCGGGATACACGATGGTGCCTCCTTCCAGGAAGGGATGGTTCCAGCGATGGAGGTCCCAGAGGCGTCGTCCCTCTAACCACAGCGTCAGATGCCGCTCACGGTCCAGAATTGACCAGCCATCATTCTCATCCGCATTACGCAAATCACCAACCCCCGAGACGGTAGCTGGATCAATAGGATCCAGCCCATAGAAGCTCCGCACTTCATTGATCTTGGCCAGGGCCGTGGCAAGGTCACCGCCGCGCAGGGCTGCTTCTGCTTCGATGAGACGCATCTCAGTACCTTTCACAACAGGAATGTCTGCGCCCCGTTCTGCATATTTCTCCTGGCGCAGATGCGGCGTGCTCCCATCAGCACCCTGAGCATTCGGGCAATCTCCTTCCCGACAATCCGTGAAGGGTGCGCGCGGATCTGGACCCCCTTGCTCCATAGCCACGCGATGCGCCAGCGTTTGATAGGCCGACATCTCATGACGCTGATGCGTCTCAAGGTAAATCACGTTATATTCGCGCGTTGAGTTGTCCGAGTAGATCGCATAGTAGACGAAATCGGTTGGAACACGCTGCGCATCGGCCACGGCCTTACTCCAATCGCCCAATCCCATATAAGCCTGGGCCCGTCCCCCGTAGGCTGCCAGCAAAATGTCGTCGGTGCCTGCCTGCTGGGCCTGGTTGATCGCTTCGGTGAAGAACTGTACCGCCCGTTCAAAGGCAGCCTCTTTGGGCTGATCTGGCCCGCCATCGAAGGCGACCCGGCAGAAATTCTCACCAAGTACCCGGTTGGCCAATCCGGCAAACAAATAGGCACGCGCGACCCGCGGATCCCCATTGAAGGCCTCTCCCAGCACCTCCTGCATACGTCGCAGGCCATCTTCTGCGACAAAGCGGGCCCGCTGTATACCCTCCCAGTAGGCATCTGTATCCCGATAATCAATAATGCCATGACGCGCCCGCGTCGAAAGGAAATAGCTACCGCTGGCTTCCATTTCGTCCGAAAGCCGTGCTACGATAAAAGCAATATCATCAAAGACCACAGAGAAGTCGGCCGACATGCCGACGACCACGGCATTCAGCGCCCGATCGGTGTTCAGGTCTTCGTCCAGAATGCGGCCCGGGTTCTTTACCTTGAAGAGCCCTTCTTCACATCCCAGCAACGTTCCTGCTCCCAGGCCGATCACCAGGACCACCGACAGCCATCTATAACGGATCATCGTACCTCCTCCGTGCTTTAGAATTCTGCCCGCAAGGTGATGGTGAAGGAACGTGTAGGGGGTAGATTGTAATATTCCTGACGGAAAGCCGCGAAGCTCCGGCTGCCATCCTCAAATGCTTCCGGATCGATGCCCGGATAGTCCGTGATCTTTAGCAGATTGCGTCCCTTGAACTCCAGCCGCATAGCACGCAGCCCCGTCGGCAGAAAGCGTCGGGGTAGCCGGTAGGAGACTGTCACGTGTCGCAGCTTGAAGAAATCCGCGGGCTTGGTCCACATACCATAGGTGGTGAAGTTCGGGTCACACAACGCCCAGTCGTAGGTGCGCAAATCAGCAGTTTGCCCGCTTTCGATCTTCTGCTGCACCTCGTAGCACGGGGGCCACACACGACGTCTCGTGTTCTGATAAGCCACGCCCGACGAAAGCACGTGTCCGCCCTGGCCCTCACCCAGCGCATCGATCGTCAGGTTGCGCCAGAGCGTAAGCGTCATCCCAATGCCAAAGATACGCGTCGGATACGAAGGCCCGATATAGCGTTCTTCCATGATGGGCTCCTCGCCGATCGCATCGCCATTGATCACCACATCGTGGAAATAGGCCGGTGCAGGATAGCCTACCCGATAGTACTGGCGCCAGCCGATATAGATACTTTCCAGGCCTCCCAGGTCCAGGACTTTGCTCAGGTTCGTGGAGTAGTGGCCACTGATCTCCCAGCGTACGTTGCGAGACTGAAGCAGGGCCACCTGGAGTCGCATTTCGACCCCCTTGTTTTCCAGTTCCCCCACATTGCGGAGCTGCGTGTTGATCCAACCCAGGGATGGAATCGGCTGTACTGGAATTAGCGCATCGTAGGTCCGCTGGAAGAAGTACGTGAAGTCGATCAATACCCGATTTTGCAGGAAGAGACTTTCAAAGCCCAGCTCAATTTCCCGACTCCGCTCGGGCCCCAGCTTGGGATCACCGATGTTGGCCGGAGTAACGGCTGGCTGCCCTTCGTCGCCCGAGACCGAATCCCAGGTCCGTACCGCATCGAAGGGCCCAGGCGCTCGGCCACTTTCGCCATAGGCCGCACGCAGCCGGAACGAGTCCCACCAGCGTCTTGGCCAGAAATCAAGCTGGGACGCCACAAAGGAAAGTTGCACTTTGGGATAGTAGGCCAGGCCAAAGTCCTCGCCGAACGTACTGAAGCCGTCTGCGCGCAGACCTGCCGTCACGTAGATCAGATCTCGCCAGCCAAAGCGCTGCTGGATAAAGAACCCCCCACTGGCCACGGTGACGCGATCCTCATCCGCTTGCGTCTTGGCCCCGGAGCTGACCAGCTTATCTCCAGGCCCCGCAAAGTCCTCTCCGAAGCCCCAAACATTGATGAACGAACGACTGAAGATCTGTCCACCCCAGGAGGTGCTGGAGGTGATATCGCTCGTGAGTTCTCGGTCATAGGAGCCCATGTATTCCAGCGTTAGCACCCGGGAGTTATACTGCTCCGCTTCCCGATTGCCCAGCGGCCGGAAGAAAAAGCCCCAGGGGCGCTCTTCCTGATAGTCCTGCGAGACGAAGTCCAGCCCGGCTGTCAGACGGTGGAGCATGGTTGGGGTCGGCGTCCAGTTCACCGTCACCCCCGTCAGGAAGTGATGGTTCGTCGTAAAGAGCTTCATCTCCAGCACCTTACTATCGTCATGGTCCGGCGTATAGTCCCGGGGCCCACGCATGACGTTCAGTAACAACCCTTCGGCATTGTTGCCATCCGGCACCCAACGCGTCCGGCGGAAGGTGTAGGCACTGTTAAAGCGGATGTTCAACTTTGGAGAGGGCGAAAAGCCAAAATTCCCTCGAATCGTGTACATCTGGCTACGCTGTGGATCGATCACCCCATTCTCAATATTGAGCCGACTTGAGAAGAAGTAAGTCAGCAGATTGGATCCGCCCTGCACACTGAGGCTGTAGTCCTGAATGTGTCCGTTGCGCAGCCAGTCGCCATCTTCCGGACATCCTGGAAATTCCGTGCAGTCGTTCATCCAGAGGCCTTTGGGATCTTCCTTGGGCCCAATATGTCCCAGATTGTGAAACCCCTGCGTGATGGAAAGACGCCAGACAGGCCGTCCCTGCGCTCCACGCTTCGTAAAGATCTGGATCACGCCACCTGCGGCCTCAGTCCCATAAAGCGTAGCGGCCGCTGCTCCCTTAACGATTTCTACCCGCTCAATATCTTCAGGATTGAGATCATTCAGAGGGGAAGCAGCCTGATTCATCTCCGGGTCGCCCGGATAATAGAGATTGACGCGAACCCCATCGATGTAGATGATCGGATCATTACTGATCAACGAATTATTCCCGCGGAGGCGAATGGTCGCGCCAGCGCCAACCTGCCCGGAGTTTTCCATTACCGTAATCCCGGGAGCCTTCCCTTGGATCAGGTCTCCAAAATCCGAGATCGCTACCCGCTCCAGCTGGGTCGCTGTAATCTGTTCCAGCGTATTCCCGATCTCCCGCCGCCGGGCCAATCCCCCCGTACCCGTCACCACTACCTCCTCCAACTCCAGCATCGCTGGCTCCAGCGCAAAATCCCGTACGACCACCTCCCCAGCCTGCACCTCCACACGCACCTGTTCAATCTGATAACCCACAAACCGAGCCTCCAGCGTATAGACGCCCGGCGGAATATTCGGTATAACATACCGGCCATCCACATCCGTCGCTGCCCCGGTATTCAGTTCCTGTAGTACAATGTTCACACCGGGCAGCACGTCTCCCGTCGTCGCATCCGTCACCGTTCCGCGAATCGTTCCCGTCTGGGCCCATACCAGCGCCGGCCATACCAGCCAGAACCCGATGCATTGCAGCAGCCGCTGAATCATGGCGCTCTACATGTTTATGTGTAATATTTCTACAAAAAGCGCTTTTTTGCTAAACATAGTATATTGTCCTACTGTAAGGATTCGCAACGTTTTAACAATTTCTGTTTACTTTTTACAATTTCTTAAAAAATATCAAGCTGAACGCTTACCTGCAGTTACGATGCACCGCGGATTCAGACATGGCCTTCTTTGCTGCTTCCTGCTCGTTGGATGTGAGCTTACTCCCCCCGTAGCGCCCTCCGACCTCCCCGAGCTGCAACCAGGCAAAGGGGTCTTCTCGTACACCTATCCTTTTCTGCCCCAACCTCTACGTATATGGTATTACCTGCCTGAAAATTTTCCCCCGAATGGTCGGGTCGTGATTGTGCTGCACGGCGTCAAACGCAATGCCCATATCTATCGCGACCAGTGGATCCCTCACGCCCGTCGTTTCCACTTTCTGGTATTGGCTCCCCGTTTTCCGAAGCAACAATTCTCAAACCGTGGCTACCATCAGGGAAACATGCAGGACGAGAAGGGAAACTTTCAGCCCGAGCGTTACTGGACTTTCACAGTGATCGACTCTCTCTTTCAATCTGTCCGCCGTACCCTTCGTCTTACCACCAGACATTTCGTGCTTTATGGTCACTCTGCAGGAGGTCAGTTTGTCCACCGGTACACACTTTTTCGCTCGTCTACCTCTGCCGATCTACTGATCGCAGCAAATACCGGGTGGTACACAATGCCCCGATGGGACGTAGCCTACCCTTATGGATTGAAGGGAAGCCCGCTGGACCGCCCCGCAGAGCTGGCCCGCGCCTTCCAACGCCGCTTCATTGTGCTGCTGGGTGAAGAAGATACCGATCCCAACGACCCTTACCTGAACAACTCACCCGAAGCGCGAGCGCAGGGCCCTCATCGGCTGGCCCGTGGCCTCAACTTCTACAGAACGGCTCGCCAGATGGCTGACTCGTTAAAGCTGCCTTTCTGTTGGGGACTTCAAACGGTACCCGGCGTCGGTCACAGTAACCGGGCAATGTCAGCGCCAGCGGCAGCGATTATCGTCTTTCCTCCGGATACCCTGATAAACTGCGGGAACTGACCCGTTACCCCCGCAGCCGACGCCAGAGCGCACGCCCAACAAAGCGTAGTCGATCGCCTGTCGGGAAACGTTCCAGGACCGTCTTCACCACCCCCTGCGTGAAGCGGGTACGACGGCTGTAGTCGATGGGCACATCCATCACCACCACATCACCTTCCTGTGCCCACGCGCATGCTTCACGTAACGTGCGCTCGAGCGCCTCCCTGTCGCCCGACAACTGGATGTATCGAGCCCCCACGGCAAGCGCAATGCCCTCAAGGTGCACCTCGCCGATCACCGTACAGGTCTTTCTATTGTAGGGAATCTCCTGCCCCTGGGAAATCTGGCTCAGCTCGCCATCATGAAAAACACAACAGACTACGCCGATCCCCATGCGTCGGGCTGTGAGCAGCTCCAACCCGGTCATCAGAAAGGCGCCGTCTCCCACAATCGCTACCACTGGTCGATCAGGATATGCAAGCTTTGCCCCGACAGCTGCCGGCACGGCATATCCCATACAGTTGAAATCAGAGGGAAGGATGAGCGTACGTGGCCGCCGCACTTCAAAGAGCTCGGCGGTCAGGTATGTGTGATTACCGTCGTCCACCGTCACGATGGCTTCATCAGGTAGCACAGCACGCAACGCATCGAAAAACCGGATCGGATTGATACGCGCGCCGCTGTCGTGGCGATACCAGGTTTCCCGATAGGCCTGCTTGTCGGTCTGGATCTGGTGTGCAACGTGTTCCCGCCGGTCCCGCCGATCGACCCCCAGATCCCGCAACGCTTCCAGTAGTCGAGGTAGCACGACCCGACTGTCACCGGCAATCGCCACCCGAGCCGGATAGTTAACCCCCAGCACCTCCGGATCCAGGTCGATGTGTACAAGCGCTTCGGGTACGGGTATGCCGAAGCTGCCAGTGGGAATCTCCGCAAAGCGCGTCCCGACAGCCAGCAGCGCATCACAGTCCTGAAAGGCATGGGTGGCTGCCGGCACTGCTGCCCGGGAAAACCCCATGCCGGCATGTAGCGGATGATTCCCTGGAAAAGCGCTCAGCCCCTGCAGTGTGGTAGCTACCGGGGCCCCCAACCGTTCGGCCAGTTCGACCAGGGACTCGGTTGCATCGACAGCGCCCCACCCTACAAAGATGCCGGGACGGTCGGCTGCAGCTAACAGACGCGCTGCCGCTTCGATCAAGGTATCGTCTGGAGCCTCCGGCGGCGACGGTGGTGTGAAGACCGGAAGCTCCGATACCTCGCCCCGAAAGAGCTGAATATTAACCGGCACCTCGACAAAAACCGGACCGGGCACTCCTGAGACGGCTGTGCGGTAGGCCTCGAAAAGTGCCGGAACGATCTCCTCGTGGCGAGTCACACGCCAGAAGCCTTTTGTGACGGCCCCGACCAGTTGCTCCTGATCAATCTCATGGAGCTGAAAGCGAAAGGGTACATCCGTACGGACACCGCCCGAAACGACCAGGATCGGCACACCCGCCAGATAAGCCTCCCCCAGTCCGCCCATGGCCAACGCTGCACCGGCCGCTGGCACAATAGCCAGGGCCCCGATGCGGTCCGGTGCCACTCGGCTGATAGCATCGGCCATGAAGGCACCGCCTCCTTCATGCGTGACCAGCACAGGGCGTACGCGCTCGCTCTGTCCCAGCTCGTCGTACAACTCAGTTACATGCACACCGGGAATGCCAAACGTAAAAGGTACTGGCAATTGCTCCAGGGCATACCGAATCAGCCAGGCTCCACTTTTCTTTAGCATGACAATGCACGGGTCAGGTTACAGATAGCGGGCAGTGATGCGGGCCGTCAGGATACAGCTCCCCAGGAAAGTTCCCTCCAGCGACCCCTGTCCGTGGATGCCTCCACCGCCAAAGCCGGCCGCCTCGCCCACCGCATAAAGTCCGGGGATCGGCGTATCGTCGGGCCGCAGCACCTGCCCCTCCAGGTTCGTCTTCAAGCCGCCCAGGCTTTTACGGCTCAAGATAAAACAGCGAATCGCTATCAATGGGCGCGCACGCGGATCCAGGATCGGCTGGAAACGACATAGTCGAAGGCGATCGGCCCGATAAGTGCGAAAGTTCATCAGGCGCCGAAGCTGCTCATCGTTAAAAAAGGCGGGCCCACGGGCAATCATCGCATCGTAGGCTTGCAGGTCACGGAGCATGCCTTCGCCGTCAATCTGTAGCCCGAACAGGCTGCGTGCGTTCATGCCGTCGATGAGCGCTTCGGGCGTATCGGCCACGACGAAATCATCCGGGCACTCATCAATCAATCGGCGCACCAGCCGATGATTACCGCGCACCAGCTCCCAGAGCATGCGCAGACGCTTTTTGTAGCGGAAGGCCTCCATGTAGTCGCAGCCAGAAACGGCCAGCTCACGGACAGCAATTTTGTAGTTGAGCACGAGCCAGCTGTACTGTCCGGGCTGTCGAAGAATCTGTTCAACGAGCCATCGCGTGTCGGTGTAGCCCATCAGCGGCGGTGGCCCAATACGGCGGCCGTGCGCATTGCACCAGAGCGCTGAACGGGGTGGCACCAGGCTCAGCCCGTCGTCAGGGCGCCGCCGGGCTGGATGATGCACGCCGGCGGCATAGTGCCATTGTAGGTCCAGATGCGTCAGGTGTGCCCCGAGCGCAGCCGCCCGGTCGTGCAACAGGCCATCGGCATAGCGATGGGCCCCGTTGAGCAGTTTAGGTGGCGGCGCTCCCCAGGGACGATACCAGTTTGCCCGGAGCTTACGTAGATCCCCTCCGCAGATACCGCCCGAAGCCACCACCACAGCCCCTCCCCGTGCTTCAAATGCAGGGCCATCAGGTTCCACCCGACCCGAAACACCCACCACGCGACCACCTTCCTGCACAAAGTCGGTAACGGCATGCCGGAAATGCAGCGACAGGCGGTGGCGGTTCGGATGTGCCTCCACCGCTGCAATAACGCGCGTGGCGATCTCGTAGCCCGTACCCCAGGCAATATGCCAGCGCGGAACCGAATTGAGCGGTGCGTACAGCCCCCGTTCCGGCCAGTTCACCAGCGGTAAGAAACGCACGCCTAAGCGATCCACAAACTCGAAAATCAGTGGGATCGATCGTTCGCAATAAAGCCGGGCCCACTGCTTCGGCCAGTGATCTTTGGGACCGAAGCGTGCGCAGCGTTGCCAGTCACTCCAGGCCAGTTCCGGACTGTCCTGAATGCGCAGCCGCCGCTGATGGGGTGTATCCACCAGAAAAATGCCCCCGAACGACTCGCGGGCCAGTCCGCCCAGTCGCTCCGGTTCATCACGGTCGAGCAGGACCACACGTCGGTTCTTTTCAAGCAGCTCCAACGCAGTCACCAATCCCGCCAGTCCCCCACCCACAATGACCACGTCGGCTTCGTAGCGCAACGGTTGCATCGGCACGCTTGCAGGTAAGCAGTGTTTGCCGGAATTTATCGCGGAGATGGTCTCTTTGCAACGAAACGTGCGCCCTATGGTCGTTGAAGATGCTCGCCAGCGCATCGGCCCCATCCTGGAACGTCTTCGGGCAGCCTATCCGGAGGCCACCACGGAACTGCGCTGGTCCAATCCGTTCGAACTGCTCATTGTGACCGTCCTCTCGGCCCAGACAACCGACAAGAAAGTCAATGAGATCGCGCCGGAACTTTTCCGGCGCTATCCGACGGCCGAGGTGCTGGCACAGGCCCACCCTGAAGCGCTTGAACCCTTGCTACGCCCCCTGGGCTATTACCGCCAGAAGGCCCGGACCATCGTCAACCTGGCGCGTCAGCTCGTCGAGCGCTACAGGGGCACAGTGCCCCGCAGCATGGAAGCCCTGACGTCGCTTCCGGGCGTGGGACGTAAGACAGCCGCCATCGTGCTGGGCACGGCTTTCGGGATTCGCGAAGGTATCGCTGTCGATACACATGTCAGTCGTGTGGCACAGCGGCTGGGCCTGACCCGTCACAAAACGCCGGACAAGATCGAGCAGGATTTGATGGCGCTTGTGCCCCGGGCAGCATGGACGTGGTTCGGACACGCCATGGTGCTCCACGGCCGGTACGTATGTCTGGCCCGTCGGCCTCGATGCAGCCAGTGCATACTGGCCGACGTGTGCCCACGTCTTGGCGTAACCGTAGCTGCCTGAGCAGTCTTAACTCGCCCAGAAAGCATCTTTGAAATGTCGAATCTCTGGCTCCTGGCCTTCCCGCAACACGACAGCAATCACATCAAAACGGCAACGTGCCCGCAGGAGATGATGTTCGTACAGATACGCATGGGCCGCTCGAATCAGGTGACGCTGCTTTTCAGGGGTAACGGCCTCTTCTGGCTGGCCAAAGTCCAGTCCACGCCGCGTCTTCACCTCCACAAAAACGATCTCCCCGCCATCTTCAGGACGGGGCGCCGGCTCAAAGCACACCAGGTCAATCTCTGCCCGCTCGAAACGGTACTGCCGCGCCAGAATGCGATAGCCCTGCCGCTCCAGATAGGCGGCCGCCAGCGCTTCTCCTCGGGTACCAATCGCACGCGTGTCCATCATGCGATGCTTTATGAGCACGAAGCATGAACGAAAACAGGCGGGATCTCGTTTCGCCCGCACGCATTCGATGCATGCTATTCGTAGTTTAGGCAGCACCCTAACGACTCGGTAACGGCATGGCCACCCGACCACAACCATTGATCACCCTGACCACGGACTTCGGTACCCGGGATGCCTATGTGGCGGCCATGAAGGGCGTACTGCTCGGCCTGGCCCCACAGGCTCGCCTGGTAGACATCACGCACGAAATTCGACCGCAGGACGTCATGGAGGCTGCTTTCGTGCTCCGCGAGGCCGTGCCGTATTTTCCACCTGGTACCATTCATCTGGTCGTTGTGGATCCAGGTGTGGGGACCGAACGACGCGCCGTGGCGCTCCGACACCATGACCACTGGTTTGTAGGACCGGACAACGGGCTTTTTACGCTCGTACTGGGCACCGAACAACCCGACGAACTCGTCGAGCTCAACCGCCCGGAGTGCTGGCGCACGCCCACACCGAGCCAGACATTCCACGGACGCGATATCTTTGCACCCGTAGCTGGTCACCTTGCTGCCGGACGTACCCTGCAAGAGGTCGGAACACCACGAGCCCGGCTAACCACCCTCCGCTGGATGGAACCATCGGCCAACAACGAAAGCATCCTCGGCTGGGTGGTCCATGTAGATCGCTTTGGCAACTGCATTACGAACATTTCACGAGAGCTGTTTGAGCGTTACCGTGCCGGACGCTCGTTCAAATGCTATGTAGGCAGCACCCCGTTTACTCAGGTACAACCTACCTATGGCGCAGTAGCCCCGGGTGAAGCGTTACTGCTGTTTGGCAGCAGCGACTTACTGGAAATCGCTGTCAATGGAGGCAACGCAGCCGAATTACTCGGCATTCACCAGGGCACACCCGTTCATATTATTTTTGAACAAAAAACGACCCGCAGGCCTTCATGAATGCCCCACAGGCTACTCCGCAATCGCTGCTCGCCCATCTGGACGAGCTCTATCGCCTGGCACAACTGTTAACATCTGACGTAGAGACAGCGACCCGGCTGATCCAAGACGTGTACCGCGAAGCCCTGGCCTCGCCTCCACCTGCCGATCAGCTTCGGACATGGCTCATCGCACGGCTCCTCCAGCATGTCCGAACTACCGAAACCACTAACCAGGCGATCCACGCAGCACGTCGAGAACTGGGCGAAAGCCTTCTGGGACGTGTGTTGCCAGCTGCTCTCACGCTGCTTCCGGCACGGGACCGACTCTGGTTGTACCTGTGCGATGTGCTGGAGCTGACGCCGGAGACAGCTGCCATGCTTCTTCAGGAAACGCCCGCAGGCTATACGCAGGCCCGCCGCGCCCTGCATACAGCACTACGGCGATATCTTACGCCCGGACAGTTTGCACTGCTGGAATTTGGTCTGTCCGACGCACCACTTCGCGCGCACCTGCGGCAGGCCTTGGGCCGTCTGCTCCAGCCTCCTCCCGGCGCACTGCGTACTGAACTGTTAAACCTGACCAGCGGGAAGCCATCCTTTGCCGAGGTGGCCCTTCCATCGGCTACTCGCTCTTCCGCCACCCGCGTGCTTGTCGCTGTGCTGATCGTACTCCTGGCCGGCCTGGTCGGCTGGCTGGCCTGGAAGGGCACGCATCCCACACCCTCATCACCCACGACCGCCTCCACTGACCTGATCCGCCGCTCCGTCGAACTAACCACATCCTTGACCATCGAACAGCCTTTCACCCGGCCGGCCGACGCCGAACGTTATCTGGCCCGCCAGGGCTGGCGCGTCGTCGTCCCTGACATTGCTGATGCCCGGCTCATCGGTCTGGCTCGAGCCCCGGTACTGCCTGAATTAAACGTCCCCGTACTGCTCTTTGAAGACCAGACCAGCGGCCGCACCCTGGCCATCTATCTCTATACCTATGCCCTGCTGGATCGCTATCAGCAGCAGCTGGCGCTCAGCCCCGACGTACTCCGCCAGATCGAAGAAGAGCAACACTTCGACCTGCACGTGCTGGGCCGTCAGCAGGTACTTATCTGGCGCTATCGAGACGATATCTACGTGGCTGTCACCGAAGGCGATGCAACCAAGCTACGCGAACGAATCGCTTTCCCTTCCTGAGCTGGCTTCAACGTAATGGTAACGTAATGCGAAACGTTGAGCCCTTTCCAGGTCGCGATTGTACCAGTGCAATTGCTCCTCCGTGATACTCCTCAATAATCCGTTTGGCCAGGCTGAGGCCCAGTCCCCATCCCCGTTTTTTGGTGCTGTACCCTGGCCGAAAGATATTCTTCCACTGACGCCGCTCGATCCCTCGCCCGTTATCTTGCACTTCAATCTGCACCACGTTGCCCTGCACGCGCGCCCGCACGTCGATCCGGCCGTCTGGTCCCTCGATGGCGTCCAGTGCATTCTTGAGCAGGTTTTCGATCACCCATTCGAACAGTTCGGCATTGAGCGGCAGGCGAATTTCTTCGGGAACCTGCACCGTCAACATCACCTGCTTGCCCAGACTGGGCATGCGGCGACGGATGTAGTCAGCCGTATTCTGGATAATTGGTGCCAGCGACTGCACTTCCAAGCGGGGCAGTGAACCGATCTCTGAAAAGCGCTGGGCCACCCGTTTCAGCCGTGCGATGTCTTTTTCGATCTCTTCAAGGGCTTCGCGCTGCTGATCGGGCCTCAGACTACGGGTACGTAACAGCTCGACCCAACCCATCAGGCTGGAAAGGGGCGTGCCGAGCTGGTGCGCCGCCTCCTTGGCCATCCCTATCCAGAGGCTTCGCTGCTCGCTACGTCGCACGTACGAAAAACCCAGGTATCCCACCAGAATGAATAGCCCCATAACAAAAAGCTGCACATAGGGAAACACCCGAAGCTGACGGATCAGCCGCGACTCGCCATAGTGAACGTACTGCACCAGCTCGGTATCGTCAAAGCGAATCCGAATGGGAATGGGACGATGCACCTGATCCATCTGGGCCACCAGTTCACGCAAACGGGCAATGGCCTGTAGCGAATCGGAAGCCGACAGGCCGGCCAGCGAATCCGGTACAGGCACATTGCGCCAGAAGAGCGGGTGCAGGCCAGTCGAGTCGGTAATGATCGCGGGAATATCGAAGGCACCTTCGAGCACAATCTCGCTGGCAAGCGTTACGTCGGAAGTGGGCGGCATCGTACGCGCCCAGGCCAGTGCCGCCTGGTAGCGCACAGCATGCTCCTCATCGGTAGTCAGCTGCGCAAGCTGCTGCTCCAGCGCCTGAAATACGTCGATGTAAGGATTCACATGCTCGGTGGTAGCCAGTTGCTCCTGGGCGGCCGCCCATAGATTCACCAGAAACTCTTCCCGCTCCCGTAGCCGGTTGGCCAGCCAGTTGGTGTACGCAACCGAGGCGACAGCGATCGCCACGGCGGCGATCACCAGGCCCAGCTTCAGGTTCACCGAAAGACGGTAAGCCTTCATCACACAGGTCGTTCGGTTCGCAAAGAGACGCGCGCCTGTTCCAACCCCGAAATATGCTTCAAGCTCCGTACGCATCCAACCGGACCGAGCCGCCGACTACGCGCAACATGCATACCGAAGCTGCCCGCTTCAGCAACCAACAAAAAAAGCGCTCCGGCATGGAGCGCTTCGATGGGAACAGCCTGCTGGCCTATGCCACATGCAGCAGGCAGTTCTCACTGAAGAACGGACTGGGCGTATAGCCGTCGGCCTGCTCATCGTTTATCCATCGTTCGCCATCGACCAGATAGCGAAATTGATAGGTACCGGGTTTGAGCACCACCGACTTGCTCCAGAAGCCTTTATTTCGGTACAGGCGCATGGGATGTGCCGAGGGATCCCAGTTGTTGAAATCGCCCACAACAGCCACGCTTTTGTGGGCAACATCAGCCGGCAACCTGAACGTAACGCTAATGCCCCGGCGCGTCTTCTTCTTTTCGATCATAGAACCTTCTGGTTACAGATGGTGACAGGAATCGCTCTGGTTGTGCGTAAAAAAGGAAGTGGGCAAAAAGTTGCCGATTGGCCGTCCGGAAGCCCTGCACAGTTTCCCTCACAAGCGCTTTTCTAACCAAAAGCTAAAACAATCAGATCGGATAGCAGCGGTCTCAGACCGACGGTTGGTCTGCTACCTGAGACAGGCGAGTGCGGGCCTGTTCGAAGAAGGCATCATCGCCCAACAGTTGAAGCACCAGCCCCTGTTCAAGACGCGTCTGGGCCAGGTGATAGAGCACAGCCAGGGGTACCTGTTCCATCAACAGCACGACAAGACGCACGCCAGCGCGGTCCTGGCGTCGGGCATAGGCAGCCACACTGACCAGTCCAGGAAACAGACCGCTTTCGACGGCCAGGGTTTTGAGGCTGGTTTGCAAGGTATCGGGAAGTGCGCGCTCCAGATAACGACGCATGGTGCGTCCCCAGCTCGAAGTATCGGTTGCAATGCGCTGGAGCAGCAGGGCGTACGCCTGCGCCGTGCCCCGTGGAAAGGTTGCCTGCGCACGCTCCCGTTGCGCCCAGAGGCTGAGCCCGGACCCCTGTCGGGCCAGCCGATGTGCCAGCACATTATGGAGGCTCGTATCCTGCACAACCTGCCGTGTCAGTGCGAAAGGTTCGGTATTACGTTTCGGCATTTCTGGCAGGGCATGCCAGCTCAAAAACAAGCCCAGCACTGGAAGAGGCGGCTCCAGGGCCGTAATTCCGAGCTGTTCTGTCAGCACGCTCAGCGACGAACCTCCCAGACGCAACAGCAGGTAGTCATGGGCAGCAGGATCGTTGCCTTCCAGCAGTAATTGCACCAGCTGATCCGTTTGCAGCGTATCCTCTGCATCCGGCAGCAACGACAGCGCATGCTGATGCACCTGGTCGCCCAGCGAGGGCAAGACATATCGATCCAGCATGCGACGGGACACCGGTTCAGTCGGATCCAGTTTGCCCTGTTCAATCGCCTCGACATAGCCGGCCAGCAGAAGCAGCCGTGGCAGTCCAGCGACCGGTCGCATCACCGCTTCTTGAAAGTACAGGCCGGAATCTGGCGCGGCCAGCTCGAAGGCTACCAGCGAAGTTCGATCGGGGTGCTGCTCCAGATAGGCGAGGAGATCCCGCGGACTGCGAAGCGTTTCTGCCAGGGTCCGACCCTCTCGCATGGCCCGCAGGTTTTCCAGCATGATACCAAACGTATCCCGGTAGCGCAGCACGATAATCGCGACCGCCACTACCAGCAATCCGGTAGCGATCAACAGATGACGCTTCAGATTCATTCCGGCCATGATTTCGGCTTTGCAATCCGGTCTTTTCTGGAAAAATACAAAAAGGGGCGGCGGCACCCGAGGGCGCTGCCGCCCCGCAGATCCCGATCAGGCTGACTCCAGTTCCTCGGCCTGTAGCACACGCGGGTAGCGAATCTGCTCCACAAGCGTCTGCACCTTCTTTGGCGGAGGCGGAGTGCGGAGCGATACGAGGATCGTCACAATGAAGTTCAGAATCATGCCGATCGTGCCCACGCCCTGTGCATTGATGCCCAGGAAGCTGCTCAGGATCGGCTCTTCGAGCCCCAGTACGCGATCGGCTCGCATGAGCACAATCAGCGTAAACGTAAAAATCAGGCCGGTCAGCATGCCAGCGATAGCACCTTCCTTGGTGCACCGCTTCCAGAACACGCCCAGCACGATGATCGGGAAGAAGCTGGAGCAGGCCAGGCCGAAGGCAAAAGCCACCACCTCAGCCACAAAGCCCGGTGGGAAGATGCCCAGCAGGCCGGCGATGACAACACCGATGAAGATCATCACTCGGGCCACGGTCAGCTTCACATGGTCAGGGGCGCTCGGATTAATGATCTGCCCGTAGATGTCGTGGGCCATGGCCGAGCCAATCACCAACAGCAATCCCGATGCTGTCGAAAGCGCGGCCGCCAGACCACCGGCCGCCACCAGCCCGACCACCCAGGCCGACAGGTTGGCAATCTCGGGGGTGGCCAGCACGATGATATCGCGGTCGATCGTGCTGAGCAGGGCGGCAGCCGTCATGCCTTCACTCCATTCGCTTGCACGAATCAGCCCCGTCTGTGCCCAGTTCTGGACCCAGCTCAGGTCAAGCATGCCCGTCGGCCCCAGCTCGCTGAAGGCATTCAGGATGTAGTAGCGGGCGAACATGGCCACGGCTGGTGCCGTCAGATACAGCAGACCAATGAAAAACAGCGCCCAGAAGGCTGACCACCGCGCATCCACCACGCGCCGTACGGTATAGAATCGGACGATCACGTGGGGTAACCCTGCCGTACCCGTCATCAGTGCAAGGGTCACGAAGAAGACATTCAGGAGGTCCCAGCTACCCTTAAAGGGTTGGCTGTAGAAATTGCCTACCAGCTCATACTGAAGCTGATCCAGCTGGGGAAGCACTTTTCCTAAGGCCAGTTGTGGCAGGGGGATGCCCGTCAAGGTGTACGCAATGGCAAAGGCAGGAATCAGGTAGGCGATAATCAGCACAGTATACTGGGCTACCTGGGTCCAGGTGATGCCCTTCATGCCCCCCAGCACGGCGTAGAGCGAGACGATGGCCATACCAATGATCACGCCCCAGACGATGTCCACCTGCAGGAAGCGACTGAAGACCACGCCTACGCCGCGCATCTGCCCGGCTACGTAGGTGAACGAGACGAACAGCGCGGCGATGGCTGCCACCACCCGCGCCGCATTGGAATAGTAGCGCTCCCCTACGAAGTCGGGCACCGTAAACTTGCCAAACTTACGCAGGAAGGGCGCCAATAGCACAGCCAGCAACACATAGCCGCCGGTCCATCCCATCAGATAAACAGCGCCGTCGTAGCCCATGAAGGAAATCAACCCAGCCATTGAGATAAAGCTGGCCGCGCTCATCCAGTCGGCAGCTACAGCCGCGCCGTTGGCGATGCTTGGAATGCCCTGACCGGCCACGTAAAAACCGGCCGTATCCTTTACACGACTCCAGATGGCGATCCCAATGTAGATTGCGAACGTAATCGCCACCCAGAAGAAAGTCCAACCAATAATACTCATAGCTCATGCCTCTGGATTGGTTCAACGGGAGCCTTTCAATGCGCCTGTGAAGGTGGCGTCGTCGTGCCCGCATCTTCTTCGACGCCTGCTGCTCGGTCCAGCTTGCCCATCATCACAGCATAGGCCAGAATCAGCAGGATGAAGATCATGATGCTGCCCTGCTGGGCCATCCAGAATCCCATCGGGACGCCCGCTATCTTGAGCGTATTCAGGGGTTCGACGAGAAAGATGCTGAGTACATACCCGACGATAAACCAGATGACCAGCAGCAAGGCGGTACGCTTTCGTACCTCGCGCCAGTACGTTTTGCGATCCATTTGCTCCATGGCTTCCTCTCCGGATGGTTGTTAGAAAAACAGAAACACGGTGAAATTGCCTCGGATGTTGGTAGCCGTTTCTGTATCCCCGATCGGTTTGTAGCGATCGTCAAAACGGCTGGCATAGGCAGCCGAGGTCACTTCCAGCTCAAAAGCAAAGCGAACGGGTCCGTGATTCAGGTTCAGCCGGGGGGCCAGCCGCCAGAGTTGCTTGATGTTGGGGCCTCGAGCGGCCGTACTCATGACGGCGCCCTCCAGATCACTGCTGGCACCCTGATTGACCAGGTAGCCAATGAAAAGTCCGGGAGCTACCCGGCCGGCGCCATCAATGTCTACCCAGCCCGAAAGCACCTGGAGCGGTTTAAAAGCGGCCGCGTAGTAGTCATTTTCTCGGCCAGCCGCCGGCGCGTAGACGTAGCCACCTGTCATCAGATGGTCGGTCAGATCGCCCCCGTAGGTTACCTTACCCCGCAGCGTCGCTCCTTTCCCAGCCAGCGTGAAGTATCCCTGCAGCGCCCAGGCAAAGAAACGATCCCCGGTTGCAACAGGCCGCAGCGACTTCAGGTAGGCTCCTGCTCCCACCACACTGCCGCCCTGACTGAAAAGCTGGAGATGCGTATGGAGGGCCGGCAGCGCTGCCATCTGTTGCTGTTTGATTCCGGAAACCCCGTTGAAGCTGATATCCTTAAAGGCATCGCGCTGCCAGGCCAGCGCTCCGATGAACCGAACATGCTGTCCTTTCAGGGTAGCCCGAAGTTGTGGCTGGCGGGCAAACGGCTGAAATGGCGCACCGGTTGTAGTCGCGACGGTGCGCGGAAAGGCCGCCAGGGTAAATAGCGGGGACCATTCCTGGCCAAAGAGTAACTCGGCCTGTTCCCATGCCAGGCGCACGAAGCCCCGCCGCAGGCGGAAAGTACTCTCAAGCCCGTTGTTGGGCCCGAAGAAGTCCGCCTCAAAATACCCTGTCACCTGGGCTCCCAGCGCCTGCGGCAGATCACCGATATTCAGGCGCAGCCGGGAAAAGAATACAAAGGCACCAAAGTTGTCCGTTTCCGTTGCCTCCGATTTAGGCAGCGGAAACAGCAGGAACTCCCCCTCCCGTGCGGCTACCACCTGTCTTGTATCATAAAGATACTCGACCTTGAGAAAGCCGCTGAGCTTAAACGATTGCGCCCACAGCGTCAGGGGTGTGGCCAGTAACAACAGCAGTAGGCCGAAACCACGGCCTCGACCTGGCGTACGATGCAGTGTGTGCCTCATGAGTCACCTCCTTGGTTTGGTTCTCCCGGGGAGGGACTCTGTTAAAGACACGGCGCTCCGCGGGTGGCCGCCCCCCTCCCCCATAGGGCGGCCACCGGGATGCGGAGTCCGTGGTCATCAAACGGCGCTCGGTTCGATGGTTGGTAGCCTGGCAACCGGGCGCCGTTTTGTATTTTTTTCAGCGGTTGAGTCGGTTCTGCACCAGCTCTTCCACCACCGAAGGATCCGCCAGCGTGGACGTATCGCCCAGATCCCTGTACTCGTTGGCCGCAATCTTGCGCAGAATACGACGCATGATCTTCCCGGAGCGTGTCTTAGGAAGCGCCGGGGTAAACTGCAGCAGGTCGATTGTGAAAATCGGCCCGAGCACACTCCGCACGTGTTGGATCAGCTCCTTGCGGAGCCCATCGCTGGGCTCGTAGCCTGCCTTTAGCGTCACAAAGGCATAGATACCCTGTCCTTTGATTTCGTGGGGATAGCCCACGACGGCCGCTTCAGCCACCGCTTCATGCAACACCAGAGCACTTTCGATCTCAGCCGTGCCCAGTCGATGGCCGGAAACGTTGATGACATCATCTACCCGTCCCACAATCCAGTAGTAGCCGTCTTCATCCCGACGCGCCCCATCACCCGTAAAGTACTTACCCGGAAAACGCGTGAAATAGGTCTCCACAAAGCGATCATGCGCCCTGTAAACTGTCCGCATCTGTCCGGGCCACGAGTCGAGAATGACCAGCATCCCATCGGCCGAACCTTCCAGCACGTTTCCATCGTTGTCCACGATAGCGGGCCGCACGCCAAAGAACGGCAAGGTAGCCGAACCCGGCTTGAGCGGCGTGGCTCCCGGTAAGGGCGTGATCATGATCCCCCCGGTTTCCGTCTGCCACCAGGTGTCCACAATCGGACAGCGCTCTTCGCCGACCACCCGATAATACCAGAGCCAGGCCTCGGGATTGATCGGTTCACCCACCGTGCCTAGCAACCGAAGCGACTTTCGGCTTGTTTGCTTTACCCACGCATCTCCTTCGCGCATGAGTGCCCGGATAGCCGTCGGCGAAGTGTACAGGATGTTCACCTGATACTTGTCGACCACCTGCCAGATGCGGGACGGATCCGGATAGGTCGGCGTTCCCTCAAAGAGCACTTCGGTCACCCCGTTGGCCAGCGGCCCATAGACGATATAACTGTGACCTGTTATCCAACCGATGTCCGCTGCACACCAGTAAACGTCTCCCTCGTGATAATCAAAGACGAACTGGTGCGTCAGCGAGGTATACACCAGATAGCCACCGGTTGTATGTACCACTCCTTTGGGCTTGCCGGTTGAGCCCGAAGTATAGAGGAAAAAGAGCGGATCTTCGGCATCCATCACCTCTGGCGGGCACTCGGACGCGACCGTCTGGATCTCTTCATGATACCAGCGATCGCGCCCCTCTACCCACGGAATGTCGCCACCTGTACGGCGTACCACCAGCACGGTCTTCACCTCAGGACAGCGCTCCAGCGCTTTGTCGGCATTGCGCTTAAGCGGCACACGGCGTCCTGCACGAAGCCCTTCGTCGGCCGTGATCAGGTATGTCGCTTCGCCATCAAGGATACGGTCGGCCAGCGAATCGGGCGAAAAACCGGCAAAAACCACCGAGTGGATGGCCCCGATCCGCGCGCAGGCCAGCATGGCATAAATCGCTTCCGGGATCATGGGCAAATAGATGGTCACCCGATCGCCCTTCTTGACCCCGTGCTTTTTAAGCACATTCGCCAACCGACAGACCTCTTCGTAGAGCTGACGATAGGTGATGGCCTTGCCCTTCTCGTTTGGATCGTCCGGCTCCCAGTAGAAGGCTACCTGATCTGCCCGTTTCTCCAGGTGCCGGTCAATGCAGTTATAGGCAGCATTCAGTTTGCCCCCCTCAAACCAGCGGATGTAGAGGTTCGAAGGATCGAACGAGGTGTTTTTGACGGTATGGAACGGTTCAAACCAGGTTATGCGCTGCGCCTGTTCGCGCCAAAAGCCCTCCGGATCTTTGATGGAGCGTTCGTACATTTCCCGATATTGCTCCATCGAACTGATGAAAGCCCGCTTGCGAAACGCTTCCGGCGGTTGAAAAACCAGGCCACGCCCCGAGTAGGCCGCGGTCGCATTGATCGATTCCTGAAGACCCATGGCTCCCTTCGGTTAATTATTCCTCTTAAAGAATAACTGATGGCTTGCGATGTTACCTCATCCCTTCCTTTCAGCAAGATAACCAACTTTAGTTATAAAAAAAATTCATGAGAGATGCAAGAGGGCTTGAAATATTCTTTTACAGGAATAATTAAGAATTACCTGACCGGTATCACCAGACGCAACCGGTGACCGTCAGCATCGCGCTGGACCCACAGATCGGCCTCATGCCAGGCCAGCACCTCTGCCAGCGCTAATGAAAAGTGCTGTCCTTTTAGCGGGAGCGTCTGTGCCAGCCACCGTTGCAATCGGCCCGGTGGCAAACGCTGCCCCTGCCATTGCACATCAACCCATACCAGACGCTTGCGTACGGTGGCTGTAAGTCTGACGCCTTTTCCTTTACGGATAAACGGATGCAATTGGCGTCCTAAGCGCTCCCATAACTGTCTCCAGAGCTGACGGTCTGCGCGAACGATAGCGGTCGGCTGGTTTTGCTCCACCTGCACGTCCTGGATCTCCTGTGCGAGCGCCGCGGCCATAAGCTCAAGCAGCACTGCAACCGGTATGCGCTCCAGCGGCCAGTGAGCCTGCAGGTACCGGGTATAGGTCGCCACCGTCTGCTCCAACAACCGCGTCAGGGCTTCCGTCTGCTCCAGTATGATCTGTCGAAATTGTGTAGCCAGATCAGGCGCCATGTCAGGATAGGCGGTCATCGTTTCGATGGCTGCCCGAATGTTGGCTACCGGGTGTCGCAATCCCTCCAACAGTTGCTGTAATATCAGGGGCTGCCAGTCCCCTGTTCGTTCATAAGCGGGTTGCAGTTGCACTACAAAGCCCGCCGACGCCTCCAGGGGCCATGCCTGCACAGCCAGCAACTGGCCGGCATTGCCCCGCACATGACACATTTCGCCGGTGGGGGGCCAGGGCAGTCCGGGCAACAGCGCTTGCAGGCTATGCTCGGACTGATCTGGTTCCACCGGTAGTGCCAACCACTGCCGGGCTTTTTGATTGGCCCATATCGGCTTTCCTGCTGGATCACAGAGGATCAGTCCGACAGGCAACGCCTCCAGAGCCGCGGCCAGCCTGCTTATTTCCAGCGTCTTCAAGGTTGTTCTGCGCGTCCAGATTGGTTCAACAAACTGCGAACGGTATCCATCACGTCACGAATGGCAAATGGCTTGATAATGTAGGCATCAGCACCCACAGCTTTTCCTTTTTCCAGGTCGGCTTCCCGGCCACGGGCTGTCACCAGGACTACCTTGACCGTGCGTCCTTTGGTACTGCTTTTAAGCTGTTGACACACCTCGAAACCACTGATGCCAGGGAGCATGACGTCGAGCAATACCAGGTCGGGCTGTACCTGCTGGCAGGCCGTCAGCGCCGCCTCACCATCTTCTACCACTGCGACCTGATAGCCTTCCTGCTCCATGAGAAAGCGCAACGAGAGGGCGATGCTGGGCTCGTCTTCCACAATGAGGACATAGGGCTTCGGGCGCATCATCGTCTGTCAGATATCCATTTTGGAAGTATCGCGCGTGTGTCTGGGGGCACTGTCAGACTCTGGCAAACGCGGTAGGGCAAACGAAAACGTCGCGCCAGCACCGGGTTCGCTTTCGACCCAGATCCGGCCATGGTGATGCTGCACAATGCGCTGCGCAATGGCCAGCCCCAGTCCCGTGCCCGGTGGCCGCTTGCCGGTACTGGTATGCACCTGCCGGAATTTATCAAAAATGGTCGCTTGATCCTCCGGAGCAATACCCGGTCCGTTGTCTTCCACATCCACCCGTATCCGATCGGGTTCAAGCGTCAGTCGAATCCCGATACGACCGTCTTCCGGATGGCAAAATTTAACGGCATTCGACAGCAGGTTCAGCAGTACCTGTACTAGCTGATCTCGATCGCCCAGTACATAGCAGGGGGTTTCCGGAACGGAGACCGTCAATGCAATGTCGTTGAACTGCACATGTGGTTGAATGGCCTCGACGGCTTCTTCGATCACCTCCTGCATGCGCACGGGCTCCAGGTTCAATTCAACAGTGCCTGACTCCAGCTTCTGCAATGTCAGCACCTGGTTGATTAGCCGGGTCAGCCGCTCGGCTTCCTTGATGATGATGCCCAGAAATTCCTGTCGCTGCGTCTCGGGGAGCCCCGGATTGGCATGCATGATTTCGCTGAAAGCCCGAATCGACGTAAGCGGCGTACGCAATTCATGCGTGATCGTTGAAATGAACTCATCCTTGAGCCGGTCCAGTTCTTTCAGGCGCTCGTTGGCCGCCTGTAGCTCGCGCGTAGCCCGCTCCAGCTCGGCCGACTTGCGTTCCAGCTCATGGCTGTAGGCAATAACCTGCTGGGTTTCGTCCAGGATATCCATGACCTCACGCAGGCTCAGGGGTTCTTCCTTGACCACCGAAGCAATCAGCACTCGGGCTGATGCCGAGCCAATGGCACCGGCCAGTAACCGCTCAGCATGTTGCACGACTTGAGCGGTCGCCGTGACAGTATTGGCTCCCTGGGCCAGCACCGATCGCAGTGCTTCATCCGCCTGCTGCTTGCCCAGAAACCGCCGCAGTAACTGCTGCAGATCGGACACATAGGCGGTTCCGCGCCAGGTGGCCTCACCCGGCCGCTCTGAACGCCGAAACACATCCACAAAGGCCCGGGCCTGCAACAGCTCTTCTACGCGCTGCTGCGTAAACAGGGACACGCCTACGTACAATCCGGCATTAAAGAGCAGGCTCCAGAACAGCGCATGCGAAACCGGATCGAATCCTTCCAGTCCGAATAACTGATAGGGGCGTAACCAGCGCAGTCCCCCAGGCCCTTCTTCAATAAAAGAAACCGGCAGCAACCCGGCATCGACCAGCGATGGAAGCGGTAGCGTATAGCCCCAGATCAGAAAACCGGCCAGCAGGCCACAGAGCGCGCCCGCCCGCGTTCCTCGCCGCCAGTACATGCCCCCCAGCAAAGCCGGCGCAAACTGGGCCACCGCAGCAAATGAAATCAACCCGATCGATACCAGCGCATAGGCGTGGGCAATGGCATGAAAGTAAAGGTAGCTCAGCACCAGCACCAGCACGATTCCTCCACGGCGGATACCCAGCAGCAACCCTGTAAGTCGCCCGCGCTGTGCCAGCCGCAGCCACCGAATGCGCAACAGAATCGGCATGATCAGGTCGTTGCTGATCATGGTGCTGAGTGCCACGGTGGCCACGATCACCATGCTGGTAGCCGCCGAGAATCCTCCGATAAAAGCCAGCAAGGCCAGAAGCTCCTGCCCGTGCGCCAGCGGTAGTGCCAGCACAAACGTATCGGCGTCGACCTGCCCCCCCGGAAAAGCCATGAGGCCGGCCAGTGCAATAGGAAGCACAAACAGATTGATTAACCATAAATACAATGGAAATAACCAGATGGCCTTACGCAGGTGACGCTCATCCACATTTTCCACCACGGCGACCTGAAACTGACGGGGCAGAAACAGAATGGCCAGCATGGCCAGCAACGTCATCCAGAACCACTGACCATACGCACCCGGCCCTAAAGCCTCTTCCATGGTGAGCAACCGCCGGAACTCCGGCCGGCTCAACGCTTGTCCGAACAGATCCGATGGCCCGTTGTACAGACCAAAGGTGACGAACAATCCAACCGCTATGAAGGCCGGCAACTTGACCAGCGATTCAAAAGCGATGGCAGCCACAAGCCCTTCATGACGCTCGGTGGCATCCAGATGCCGCGTTCCGAACAGGATGGAAAATAGCGCCAGCGCCAGGGTTACGTACAGGGCCGTATCGTCCAACAAATGCTCTGTCGCGCCCTGCAGCGGCTGTCCGCTCAGCACCTGGAAACTGATCGAGATGGCTTTGAGCTGCAGGGCAATATAAGGCACACCGCCTGTTACGGCGATGATGGTCACCAGGGCAGCCAGCCCACTGCTTTTGCCATAGCGCGAAGCGATAAAGTCCGCAATTGAGGTGATACGATAAACCTTGCTGATGCGAATCATTTTTCGCAGCACCATCCACCAGAGCACAGCTGCCAGGGTAGGTCCCAGGTAGATCGGTAGATAGCCCACGCCACTGCTGGCTGCACGGCCTACGCTCCCGTAAAAGGTCCATGCCGTACAATAGACGGCCAGCGAAAGGGCGTAAATGTACGGGCTACTGATGACACTACGTCCCCGCTCGGCCTGCCGATCGCCGTACATCGCAATGGCGAACAGCAGTCCGATATACAGCAGCGCCACGACGAAGATGAGCTCTCCCTGGAGCATGGCTCAGGAATTCTCTTCGGTGGGAGGAGAGCGACGCCCTTCCATCAACCAGATAAGCAGTCCGATCACCAGCACCCACACCCCGTACAGATACACGTACAGCACAGGCAGCCCCAGGATCAGGTATTCCCGGCTGAAGAGGGACAACAGGGGAAAATTCATCAGTAACAGGGCCATCGCAAAGAGGGCTGCCAGGCGTGCGCGCGTCATCGTTGCTTCAACGATCCATCTGTTCCGGTTTCTAAACTCCGACACAACAGCAAAAACAGGCCCGCCAGCGAAGGATCCGCCAGGCGATAGCGCACATGTACACCTTCGCGACGGCGTTCCACAAGTCCTTCACGGGCCAGCTGCCCCAGATGCTTGCTCACGTTAGGTTGTCGGATGCCCAGCGCATCGACCATTTCCTGCACGCTCAGCTCGCCTCGGGTGCGCAACAGGTTCAGCAAACGCAGCCGCACCGGATCGCCCAGCACCCGTAGCCGACGCGCTGCCGATTCCAGCAAGGTCTCAGGTACCAGCGGAGCCGGTTCCACGGCACGAACCCGGGTTGTCATTCCGACCTCCGACGATTTTGTTACTATCTTACAGCGTAACGCGCCGAAAATCAAATGTTCAGGGCTTCATGCCACTTTCTGGCCGCTTCTGGAAAACGTATGCCGTGTTGGCCTTGCTGGGGCTGTCGCTGCTGGCTATGCCTAACCTGATCTGGTGGCTGAGTGCTTCCCCGTCGGAGCGCGCCTGGTTACTTGCCCGCTATCCGTTTCTACTGGTCCTGGTCGTGCTGGTGCTGGGCGGCATCTACGCCCTCTGGTACCACATCTACCAGATCCATATACGTCCAATAGAACAGCTTACCGACGCGCTCCACCAGGTGCTGGCCGGTCATCCGCTACCTCCCCTGCCCCGAGCTACCACCCAGGCACTACGCAAACTGCAAGAAGCCATTACAGCAGTGGTACCCCCTCAGCGTTTTCAGCATACTGCCGCGTCGGTCGGTCCCCTGCATCGCGAGCGCAACCTGTTGGCCACCCTGCTGGGTGAACTGCCCGAAGCCGTACTGGTATGCCGGACATCCGGCCAGATCCTTCTATATAACGAGGCAGCCCGCCGTCTGTTGGAGTCCCCGGATCATCCGGGCACCATCGGACTGGGACGCTCCATCTTTCACAGTCTGGACCGTGAGCTGATCGTTTTTGCCCTGGATGAACTGGCCTACCAGCTACGTCATCAGCAATCCCACCCGGAAGTCCACTTCGCCACCGTCCTGCCCTCAGGACGCTTGGTCCGTGTGCGCACCACCCTGATTCGGGAAGAAAACGATCCTTTAGAAGGATTTATTTTGATCCTGACTCCCCTGGAACCGGCACCCCCTACCTTTGAAAACGTTCGGAGTGTCGATCTACTTCAGGCATTGCGGGCGCGTCTGGCACAAGATGGAGTCTCGCTTCAACTTGAGAAAACGAGCGGCGCGCTCTGGGTTCAAGCACGTCTGCCGACCGTTTTCGAGATGCTCTACCGCCTGGCCTATCAGCTACACCGAGCAACGGCCTGTCTTCATCTGCAGGCCCGCACTGCCCGGGCAGACGGACGCGTACATCTGTGGCTTCAGCCATACGACAAACACCCGGCGGTTTCCGACCATCTGGCTTCGTACATACACGAAGCTTCTCTCCAGCGACTCCTTCGAGACCACCAGGCTAGCCTGCAGCTGGAGGCCGACACGCTGCATCTATCGTTCCCGGCCTCGTCTCCTCACACAGGGGCCGCCCGTGCGCTCCTATCCGGCCCATTTGTCCGCAAACGCCCGATTTATGCCGACCTCACCCTGCTTGAAACACTCGCAACGACCACACCACTCGACGACCGCCCACTGGACCACCTGATCTATACGGTTTTCGACACCGAAACAACCGGCCTGCATCCCGAGCGGGGTGACGAGCTCATTGCGATCGGCGCCGTGCGCATTGTGGGTGGCCGCATCCGTCCCGAAGAAACCTTCGACCAGTTAATCAACCCGCACCGTCCCCTCTCACTCGATTCGGTGCGTGTACATGGCATCCAACCCATCCTGTTACAGGATAAGCCGAGTATTGAAGTCGTACTGCCCCGCTTTCACCGCTTTGTGGAGCATACGGTCCTGGTCGGACACAACGTGGCTTTCGATCTGCAGTTCATCCGTCAGAAAGAAAAAGCACTGGGCTTACGATTTGACCAGCCTGTGCTCGACACCATGCTCCTGGCGGCGGTTGTCGATCCGGAACGCTCGCACTATGGACTGGACGAGCTGGCGGCAGCCTTCGGGATTGAGCTCATCGGACGGCATTCCGCACTGGGAGATGCGCTCATTACGGCAGAACTGTTTCTGCGTCTATTGCCGCTACTAAAGCGGCGCGGGATTCACACCTTGCGTCAGGCCCGCGAGGCTGCCCAGCAGACCCGTCTGGCTCACATGCATTATGGACGTATCTCTTGAAGCGAAGGTGCTGGCGCGCGCCAGGGCGTTTGTGCTACGCCTGTTTTCTGATCCTGGCGAATGCGTTGCATCAGTTCGTCCGTAGCATTAGCATAGTCCCGGGCTCCACGCGTATGGGGATCACGCGTAAACACGGTGGAGCCGTCCTCGAATGAACGCGCCAGTGCGGAACTGGTGCGAATAACAGTATCCAGCACCCGATCACCGTAGCGGCGACGCAAATAGCGCCGATAAAGTTGATGGGCACGCTTACGCGCATCGACCTGCGTGAAAAGAAACAGTGGCGGAAACAGGGTGGGATTCAACTTTGCGCGTACCAGCTGTACCGTCTGGGCCGTCTGCTCAGCCCCAAGCACCGGCTGATATTCAGGAGTTACCGGCACCAGCACGTGCTGGCTGGCTACCAGCGCATTCAGGCTGTAGACGGTGATGGCCGCTGCGGTATCGAAAATGACCACGTCGTAGTCCAGCCTACTCTGCTCCAGCGCTTCTTTCGCCCAGAGTACGTCTGTAGGACGGTGAAGCTGACGCATCACGCGGGTCATGGCCGTTGACGAAGGTAACAGGTCGAATCCCCCTACCGACTGGTAGCGTACTTCCCGCAGGGAAACCGACGGGTTAAACAGCACCAGTACCGAGGCCTCTTCAGGGGGTTCGGGGACGCCCATGACCCGCGTCAGAAATCCCTGGGGATCCAGATCGATCACCAGGACCCGATGACCACTCAGGCCCAGCGCAGCCGCGATGTGAATCGCCGTCGTGGTTTTACCGGTACCTCCCTTGTGATTGCAGACGGTCAGAACGATCATGCGCAACCACTCCGCTAAACGTCGCTCAGGTTATGCAAATTAGGCTGTCGGGGCGGTTCTGTCAAATACTGCGCCATCGCTGCTGGGGGCTGGCCGTCTTCAGTGGCCTCTTGCTGGGTTTGAGCTTTCCGCCCGCGCCGCTTCCGGGACTGGCGCTGGGAGCCCTGGTGCCCCTTTTTTTTGCCCTGGCGCATACAAGCACGCCGTTGCAGGCCCTGGGGACAGGGCTGACCACCACATTGATCTGGATCGGGATAACGCTGTACTGGACTCTGTACCATGCCATTGCTGCGGCAGCTTTTGCTTCGGCTGTCGGCCTTTTGTGCCTGGCCATGCTCATGGCACTTCCGGCAATCGTGGCAACGTCCGTGCACAGTCGTCGAGGGGCAACAGTTGCCCTGGTTGCTTTCGTGCTGAGCTGGATGGCTCTCGAAGCGTTTCTCACCTACGGTCCCCTACCGTTTCCCTGGCTACAGCTTGGCTATACATCCCTGCCTCTGGAGTACCTGCAGGGTTTCATTGCCACGCTGGGCGTGCCGGGTCTTTCGCTATGGATCCTGGGAAGCAATGCCCTGCTCTACGGTCTGCTACGCCGAACTCGCTGGCTGTCCATCCTCACACTGGTCGGCTGGCTGCTCCTCCCACGGATTTTTGCTGCGCCAACGGAGTCCTCCCCTCCTCCGGCTGTGCCTGTACTGGTCGTGCAGCACGGCGTACCTGCTGCCACATGGGACCGGATGCCTGGCCCGGTGCGTCTGGCCCATCTGCTGCACCTGACTGAATCGGCACTGGATACCGCCAGCATGCGTCCTCTGGTGGTGCTCTGGCCAGAAACAGCTCTACCGGATACCACCGCGCTGACACCGCTTCGTGCCTGGGTGACACGCACCTACCTGCCGCTATTGACCGGAGCCATTATGCCTGCCGACAAGCCTCGTCCCACTCGCTTTGCCTATACGAACAGCGCCCTGCTACTGCAGCCCGGTCATTCTGTGGCCCGTTACGACAAGCAACGCCTGGTGCCATTTGCCGAGCAGGTACCCCTGGCTGAAACCTTCCCGGTGCTCCAGGTACTGGCCGTGCCGTCTGGCGGTGTATCCGGCTATCAGGCCGGCAACGCACCCGCACGTTTCCAGATCGGCCCTCTTCGTGCAGGTGTGCTTATCTGCTTTGAGAGTTTTTTTGGGAACCTGGCTCGCCGCTCGACCGAAGAAGGGGCGAATCTGCTGGTGGTCCTGACACAGAACGGCTGGTGGGGACGGCGTCCTGTTTATTTGCAGCACATACAGGCGGCACGCCTGCGCGCTATGGAAACGGGCCGTGCTGTCGTGCAGGTAAGTGCCGACGGGATGACAGCCCTGGTGCTTCCTTCGGGACGCATTGTCTGGCAGTTGCCGCTGCAGCAGGTGGCCGCCGGCCTGACGATGGTTCCCCTGTATACACAGATTACCCCCTTTGTACGGAGTGGTGACCGTCTGACCCCTGCCGTTCTGTTCTGTCTGTTGCTATTACTGGGTTGGACTTTTCGAAAAAGATGAAGCTACGCGTTCCGCTGATCCTGGCCTCGCGTTCTCCCCGACGCCGGAAGCTATTGCAACAGCTCGGGCTGGATTTTGAAGTGTACCCGAGCGACCTTGATGAAACGGCGACGAACCATCGAGTACCGGAGCAGTTGGTCGAACAGCTGGCCCTGGAGAAAGCACGCCTGATAGCTGCTCGCTTTCCCGAGGCCCTCACGCTGGGAGCCGACACCATTGTGGTGCTTGACGGCGAAGTGCTCAACAAACCTGCCGATGAAGCCGAAGCACGGGCTATGCTGCGCCGCCTAAGCGGCCGTACCCATACCGTCTATACCGGCGTAGCGCTCATACACCCGGCCAGTCAGCGTGAAATGGTCGACTACGAAGCTACCCGGGTAACGTTCGCACCGCTGACCGACGCCGAGATCAATGCGTACGTGGCTACCGGAGCTCCCCTCGACAAAGCCGGCGCCTATGGCATTCAGGACGACTACGGCGCCGTCTTTATCCGCCGTATTGAAGGCGACTACTACAACGTGGTAGGCCTGCCATTGCATCGACTCTACTGTATGCTCCGTAACTACTTTACCGACCTGCTCGAAGCCTGACCCATGCCTGCAACCGTCCGGGTACTCCTGATTCAGGCCCGTCGTCTCCCCGAGATCGAACGACAGGAGCAGCAATGCTTTCTGGAAGGTGGCCGCTTGCGACCGGAGCAGCTCCACTGCGTGAACGTTACGCGTGACAGGCTGCATACCACGCTGCTCAATAAGGTCGATGCTGTGTTGATCGGGGGCGCGAGCGAATTTTCGGCTGTCGAACGATACCCGTGGACCGATAAGCTTCAGGATTTTTTGCAGGAAGCAGCCGCACGTAACATGCCCATGTTTGGCTCTTGCTGGGGCCATCAGGTGCTGGCGGTTACGTTTGGCGGCCAGGTACAGTGCGACCCGGCCCATGCCGAATTCGGCACTGGCGAGGTATATCAGACCGAAGCCGGCCGTCAGGATCCTGTTTTTCAACAGTTGCCACCACGCTTTTCGGTCAACATGGGCCACCGTGACCGCGTGGTCGCGCTACCGCCTGGGGGCATCGAACTGGCCCGTAATGACCAGCCGTTTCAGGCTTTCCGTTTGAAGGATCGTCCCATCTATGGCACGCAATTCCATAGCGAACTCAACGCCCGTCGCCTCCGCGAACGCCTTACCGCCTACCGCGACCTGTACCTCGACGTCCTGGGGGCCGAAGGCTTTCGTCAAGCGATGCAGGCCGCCCTTACCTCTGAAGCCCACGAGCTGATTTACCGTTTCCTGTGCACTTACACTGCCCACCAGTGAAATCTTTGCAATCCGAAACCCGCAGCACCATCGGGCATTGAGCAGTTCGCATAAAGCCTACAGCTCGACCATGGCGGAAATGCTAAAAGTTGGCCTTGTCCAGATGCGCTGTGGGGAGGACCCTGCTCATAACCTGGCGCGGGCTATCGAAGGCATCCGAGAGGCAGCCGCGCAGGGCGCCCGGCTTGTCTGCCTGCCGGAGTTATTTCGTACCCCTTACTTTTGCAAGCAGGAAAATCCGCGCCATTTCCACCTGGCCGAACCCGTACCGGGCCCGACTACCGAACGACTGGCAGCCCTGGCTGCCGAATTACAGGTCTCGATTCTGGCCAGCCTCTTCGAAAAGCGCACCGATGGCCTCTATCACAACACGCTGGCTGTGCTCGACCCGCAGCGGGGCTACCTGGGCAAATATCGTAAAATGCACATTCCACATGATCCCCTGTTTGAAGAAAAGTACTACTTCGCACCCGGCGACCTGGGCTTTCGCGTATTCGACACAGCCGGCGTGCGCATCGGCACGCTGATCTGCTGGGACCAGTGGTTCCCTGAAGCAGCTCGGCTGACGGCACTGCAGGGTGCCCAGGTACTCTTTTATCCCACAGCCATTGGCTGGCTTCCCGAAGAGGAAGCAACCGAGCGAGCGGCCCAGTACGAAGCCTGGGAGCTGGTGCAACGCGCCCATGCCATCACAAATGGTTGCTACGTTGTCGCCGTCAACCGAACGGGCTTCGAAGCGGCCCCACCAGGCACGTCGTTTCAGGGCATCCACTTCTGGGGGCAGAGTTTTGTAGCCGCACCGGACGGTACTGTGCTGGCACGTGCCCCGGTTGACGAAGAGGCTGTACTGGTCGTCTCGCTGGACCTGTCGTTGATCGATCGCTTCCGCACCACCTGGCCGTTTTTCAGAGACCGACGTATTGATGCCTATGCCGAACTCACCCGCCGCTTCCTGGACGACAACAACTGAGCCGACCCCGGCCGCTCAGGGTTTTCGCATGCCACCGGAGTGGGCCCCCCACCAGGCTACCTGGCTTTCCTGGCCCCACAACCGGGAGACGTGGCCTGACGAACTGGAACAGGTCGAACGCACAATGGCCGAAGTCGTGCGCCTGCTCAGCACCAGCGAAGCCGTGTATATCAATGTCAACGACGCTACGCATGAACAACACGTTCGGCGACTGCTTGACAGGGCGGGCGTAAACGGCCCGGTACGTTTTTTTCACATCCCCACCGATGATGCCTGGATTCGCGATCATGGTGCCCTCTTTGTCATACACCCCCGACGACACAGGCTGGCCGCTACTGTCTGGGGATTCAATAGCTGGGGCGAGAAGTATCCCCCCTGGGATCGGGATGCACAGGTAGCCCGCCGTATGGCCGCAGCCCTGAGCATACCGGCCTTTAACGGGGGGATGATCCTTGAAGGAGGGGCTATCGACACGAACGGCGCCGGCACGCTACTGACCACCGAGCAATGCCTGCTCAACCCCAATCGTAATCCACATCTCAGTCGCACAGCCATTGAGCAGCGACTCCGGGATTTTCTGGGCATCCATCAGGTGCTCTGGTTGGGACGCGGCCTGGCAGGAGATGATACCGATGGACACATCGACAACCTGACCCGCTTCGTGGCCGAAGATGTGGTGGTAACCATGGTCGCGCAAGACCCACAGGATCCCAACTACGAAGTGCTTCAGGAAAATCTGGAGCGTCTGCGGGCATTTCGCCTGCCGGACGGCCGCCCGCTTCAGATCGTTGCACTTCCCATGCCCGCTCCCCTGATAATCGCGGGCGAACGTGTACCGGCCACCTATGCCAACTTTTATATCGCCAACCGGCTGGTCCTGATGCCAGCCTACGGCAATGCCCGGGACGAAACGGCCCGCCAACTCCTGCAGCGTTGCTTTCCGAATCGACCCGTAGTACCTGTCGACTGTCGCGCCATTATTCGCGGCCTGGGCGCGCTGCACTGTCTGACGCAACAGGTGCCCGCTGTTTAGTCAGCCTCCACGGTCCAGCGGATGTAACGCGTGGGCCAGCTCCTGCAGCGTCGATTCTTCCAGCTCCAGGTAAGCCAGCACCGAGGCGCCTACTGCCTTCCATTCGGCCGCAGGCGGCTGCGCAGTACAGAGCCGCAGGACATGCTGGGCGGTCAGCAACAGGGCCAGTTTATCGACGGTGGGATCGGGCTCTGCACGTTGGTAGTAATCAAGCATATCATGATGGCGCAAAATGGCCTGGCATAAGTCGGCCGGCAGCTTCCAGGAGCGTGCCAGTAGAAAACCGGCCGCTGCATGGTCGGTGTGCAAACGCTCCTGTTCTACCGCAATAAACGGGCGCACCTCGGCCTCCCGCTCGGCCGCCTCGTAGATTTCTGGATAGGCCGGAAACTGCTGCAGTAGCAACGGGATGCCACAGTCACAAAAAAGCCCCAGCGCGTAGGCCTCTTCAGGAAGCACGCGCGGACACCGGCGCGCAATCTGTACCATAACCTGCGCCATTGCCTCGGCCCGGCGCCAGAAACGATCCATAAATGCGCCATGCTTATTGCGAAACGCCTGATGCAACAGCAGCCCGGTAATCAATGCGGTGATATTCCGTACCCCCAGCATCCGCACGGCATGCTTAATGTCCAGCACCGGGCGCGCAAGGCCAAAAAGTGGCGAGTTGACCAGCTTGAGCGTACTGGCAGCCAGAGCCACATCTTCACTGATCAGCTCGGCAATACGGTCCAGGTCAGGATCTGGCTTTCCCTGCTCTTCAAGCACTTCCACCAGCAACGTTGGACGGGGCGGAATCAAAACGCCCCGCAACAATTTTTCGGTCTGTGCCACATCCAGAGCACGCTGGGCACCCAGCGACAACGTTGTCTCCGCAGCCATGCTGGTCTTCACGGTCTGACCCGGCGATAGCTGTAGGTCACTTCAGCCCGGTCGCAGGCTCCTCCCACCGGAGGATTGGGCTTCCGCACCGTCACTTCAATGGCTTCAACGATCGGGAAAGCTTCCAGTACCTGGTGCGCAATTCGATAGGCCAACCGCTCAATCAGGTAAAACTTGTTGCCCGTGACCACCTTGCGTACCAGGCGATAAACGCCCTCATAATCCACCGTCTTTTCCAGGGCATCGGACTGCGCGGCTTCGTCGATGTTAAGCTCCATTGCCACATCCACTTCGTAGCGCCCACCGATACGGTGCTCCTCCTGGGTAAGACCATGGTGTGCGTAAAAAACGGCGTTGACCAGACGCACAATACCTCGCGACCGGCCTGGAGCTACAGGAATAGCAGACAAAGCTTGCGCAGATTCAGGCTGCATGGTCCGATCCGGACAAAGCTAAGAGGGTCTGTAGATCGACGTTCGGAAAGAATGTAAGGCGCCGGAAAGCTGCTACACGCCGCGCAATTTCTTCCGGCGTAAGCCCCAGCAGGCGCTCTGGCCCAAAGCGTTCGACGACAAAAGACGCCAGGGCACATCCATAAATAACCGCCTGTCGCAGCGCTGTTTCATCAAAACCCTGCTGCGTGGCCAGAAATCCGGCCAGCGCTCCGGCAAACGTATCGCCTGCCCCTGTTGGATCAAACACGTCTTCCAACGGATAGGCCGGTGCGCTAAAAATCTCCTCTTCATAAAACAGCAGCGCACCATGCTCGCCTTTTTTGATGATCACAATACGCGGGCCCATTGCCTGAATCTTGCGCGCTGCCCGAATCAAATTGGGCTCGGCAGCCAGCTGACGCGCCTCGGCATCGTTCACCACCAGACAATCGACGCGACGCAGTACGGCCCGTAGTGCTTCTGGCGTCTGTTCGATCCAGTAGTTCATGGTGTCGCAGATCACAAAGGCAGGGGCTTCCACCTGGTCGAGCACGCGCTGCTGCAGCCGCGGATCAAGATTCCCCAGGCATACGATCTGGCTATCGCGATAGGTCCGCGGAAGCACCGGATCGAACGAAGCCAGTGCATTCAAATGCGTGTAAAGGGTATCCCGCTCGTTCAAGTCATAATGATAGCGGCCACCCCAGGCAAATGTATCTTCCTGTTCGTTGACCATCAGCCCTTCCAGGTCGATGCCAGCCCGCTCCAGCACTGCTCGGTAAGCGGCCGGGAAGTCGCGCCCTACCACTGCCACCAGGCGCACTTCAGGCCAGAAGTAGCGGGCAGCCAATGCCAGATAGGTGGCACTGCCGCCCAGCAACCGATGCGCCGCGCCAAAGGGCGTCTCAACCGAATCGAGGGCAACGGTTCCGATAACCAGAATGCTCACCGTTCGTTGAATATGCACGCGTTTACACAAAAAGCGAGGGCAACCTGCCTGTTGCCCTCCGAGTCAAGATACAGCAATTGTGCCGAAATTGCGTACGTCGAACCAATTTTTTTAGCAAATTAGCGAAGGCGACGCAGCCAGTCGTTTAGTTTTTTCAGCGTAGCCACCGCAACGGCCGTGGTTGCCGCCCCCAGCAGCGTTTCGGCTGCGTCCAGCCCACGGCGCGCACCGTGTTTCAGGCGCTTCGACGTATCACGCGCTGTTTCTTCAAGCGCAGTGGCCGTCTCCGCAGCCTGCTCAGCTAACATCTTGCTCAACGTTTCAGCCTGCGCCCGAATGCGCTCGCTCAATTCGGCGGCCTGCTCGGGCAGCTCCTTACGCAGCGTGCGCGCTCGTTCGGCCACCGTCTCTCCCAGCTCATCTACCTGTTCTACAAGCTGACGACTTAGCCGCTGCGCCTGTTTGTGTGCCTGTCGGGCCAGCCGCTCAGCCCGACGGCGTGCGCGCACGGTCAACGGTGGCGGAGCCGGATGAAGCCCTCTCATCCCCAGACGTCCGACCAGCACGCCAGCACCCAGCGCCAGCAACAATGCCAGCGCGGGATGCTCGACTACCCAGTTACGCGCACGTGCTGCCGCTGCCTGCGCATCCAGGCGGGCCAGTTGCTCCCGCAACCGCTGAAGCACTTCATTCAGCTCCTGCCGCGTCTTTTCATAAGCGTCCGCCAGCTCCTGCTGCCCCTTTTCCGCACGAACCGCTTCTTCGCTCTCAGATACCCTGGCTTCCGCTTGCGTTGTCCGGCTATGCTTTTTCTGTGCTGCCACGGCTGTTTTCCTCCAGTTTTCGATTTCACATAAAAATGACCCACTGGCGCTCTATCGACGCCACAGGACTCCCAGAAACACTCCCACGGCAAAAGCGGCCACCATAGCCACTACCTGATGCTCACGTACCCACGCCTTCACTGCTTCTATACCGGACGTGGTCGGCCGCTCAAGCGTTTCCAGCGGCGTTGGCCCTTCCTGCGCAGGAGCTTCTGCGGCCTCTGCTCCGGACTCCCGGACCTGGTCAGCCGGTTCTACCATCGTCGTCCTCCAGTTTTTTGCGTTACATGGACTTTTTTATAGGGGCTGTGCTGTATTTTTCCACCATCAACACCAAACGTTCCATGACATCGCCGACAATTACAACATTGTCAACAGTGGAGCGTTTGTCTTGAAGGGGTATACTTCAGGCAACGTCTTCTGCGTTTGCTAATCAGCCCTGCAAATAAGCTTGCGGACTATGCCACGTATCATTGGATGGATCTGTTGGGCAAGCATCTTTCTGCTACAGCCGGCTATTCTTCGGGCCCAGCCTATGCTGCCGGGTCCCACGCTGGATTTTGCACGGGCCCTGACCTTGCACAACGATGGGTTCTATACCCTCTCGGCACAGGCTTTTGCGCAATTTCGGCACGCTTATCCGGACAATCCCCGGGTAGCCGAAGCGCTTTTCTATGAGGCTGAAGCACGTCTGGCTCTGGGACAGACCGACGACGCAGCAGCGTTATTGCGTCTGTTTGCTGCCCGTTATCCGACGCATCCGCTGGTTGCTGAGGCGCAGCTTGCCCTGGGCAAGTACCTTTTCGACATCGGTCGCTACGAGGAAGCGCGCCAGGCGTTCCGTCAGGCATTGCGTCCAGGCGTGCCGCCAGTGCAGGCAGCCCGTGCCCTGTTCTGGATGGCTGAATCGGCACATCGGATGGGGCGTCCGAATGAAGCTATCGGCTATTACCGCCGGCTTGCCGACACGTACCCTAACACCCGTCTGGCTCCCCGGGCGCTGCTTGCTATGGCCTATACGCAGGTCGAAACGGGTGCCTATGATGAAGCAGCACACACTTTCGAGGTACTGGCTGCCCGCTATTCCGCTGCCCCCGAAGCCCATCATCTGGGCCTGGCCCTCGCACAGGTTTACTATGAACTGGGCGACTATCGCCGCACCATCGAAGAGATCCAGCGCCGTCTTCCCGATCTGCAGGGTGCGGAACGTCAGCAAGCCTGGTTGCTCCTGGCCGAATCCTACAACCAGCTACGTGACAGCGAAAACGCCATTGTGTACTACCGGCGCCTGCTGGACAACCCGGATAGCCCGTACTACCGGCGGGCACTCTACGGTCTGGCCTGGAATTACTATTTCGAAGGCGTCTACCAGTGGGCGGCCGACCACTTCCGACAGGTGCGCGAAGGTCATCAAGACACGCTGGCGATGAAGGCCACCTACTATGAGGCCGTATGTCGCCGTCTGGCCCGCGAACTCCAGCAATCCCTGACCCTCTTCAAAACCGTTGTGCTTGCGTGGCCCGACAGTCCGCTGGCACCACGCGCACAGTACGAATTGGCCTTGCTGCTCTATGAAATGCGCCAGTGGGAAGCGGCATATGAGGCGTTCGACTTCCTCATTCGTACCTATCCCGACAGCGCGTTGCTCGGCGATGCACTCCGTATGCGTGGCTACACGGCCATAGCGCTTGGGCGCTTTGATGAGGCCCTGACCAGCTTTGACCGTGCCATCGCCCTGCAGGCCGCTGCTCCCCGTCTGCGCACTGAAATTGCCTTCCAGAAAGCCTGGTTGCAGTACCGCCAGCAAAACTACGCCGCAGCCAGCGAGGCTTTCCTGAACCTGTACCGCCAGGATCCACGGGGGGCCAAGGCGGGCGATGCCCTCTTCTGGGCCGCCGAAAGCTTCTATCAGCTGAACCAGCTGGATCGGGCTGAATCGCTCTTTCGCGACTACCTGCGCCGCTTTCCCGACGGAACCCACGTCGAAGCCGCCCACTACGCCCTGGGATGGATTTACTTCCGCCAGCAACGCTATGAAGCAGCCATCCAGGCCTTTCGACAATTTCTACGGGCTTACCGCCGTTCTGAGGAGGCCGTCCCCTACCGCCTCGACGCGCTGCTTCGGCTGGCCGACAGCTATTACGCGCTCAAACGCTATCCTGAAGCCATTCGCTATTATCGACAGGCCGCTACCGAAGGCGAAAGCGACTACGCCTACTACCAGATAGGCCAGGCTTATTATCATGCAGGCGACTATACCAGCGCGTTGCGTACCTTCAACCAGCTGCTTGAAAACTATCCAGAAAGTACCTGGCGCGAAGAAGCCCTCTACCAGATCGGCTACATTCACTTCCTGAATCAGGAGTACGACCAGGCCCTCGCGGCCTACCAGCGTCTGCTCAAACTCGCTCCGAACGATCCGCTGGCCCCCAAAGCACAGTACAGCATGGGCGACGCGCTCTTTAATGCAGGACGCCTGGAAGCCGCCGTTAATGCCTACAAACGCGTGCTGGAGCGCTATCCGCAGAGTCCTTTCGTAGCCGATGCCGCTACGAGCATTCACTTTGCCCTTATCGCCGCGGGCGACGATGCACGTGCTCAGGCGCTGATCGATTCATTCGCCACGGCCTATCCGGATTCCCGGCTGGCAGACGAACTACGCTTTCGACGGGCCGAAGCCCTCTACCGTAGCGGACGCTTACGCGAAGCCCAGCAAACCCTGGAAGCTTTTGTACAGGGCACCCATGCGCCCGATCTGATGGGCGAGGCACTGTACTACCTGGCGACCCTTTACTTCGAACAGGAACAATATGAAGCGGCCCAACAGGCCCTGCAGCAACTGCTGGCTACCTATCCCGAACATCCACGTGTTCCAGAAGCCCTGCTCCTCCTTGGAACAGTGCACCTGAAGCAGGCCCACTACGAAGCCGCATTGCAGCGCTATCGTCGCTTGCTGTCGCTGGCTCCCAATCGCTCCGAGCTGCTGGCCCGCGCGTTTTATGGCCAGAGTGTGGCCCTGCTGGAGCTGGGACGCCTGGCCGAAGCCCGTCAGGTGCTGACGCAAGCGTTGTCACGCTTTCCTGAAAACGCCCAACCGACTCTGCTGCAGCTCAGCCAGGCTCGTCTGGCCGAAGCCGAAGGACGTCCGGACGAAGCGGAACGCTTGTACCGAACCGTAGTGAGTCAGGCGCAGGACGAAACGGGCGCCGAGGCCCTCTACCGACTGGGTGCCCTGCTGCTCCGCCAGGGTGATCCCCACCGTGCCATCGAAGAACTCAGTCGACTCCCTACCCTCTTTCCAGGCTATCCCGAATGGCTGGCACGCGGCTACCTGACCCAGGCCCGTGCTTTTCTCACACTGGGCCAACGCGGCGAAGCAGCCCGCCTTTATGACCTGATCCTTACGGAATTTCCGAATACGTCGTTTGCTCGTATCGCTGCCCAGGAAAAAGCTGCCCTGTAAGCCATGCACCGTTTGATTTTTACCATATTTCTCGGGTGGACGACCACAACCGCCATAGTTGCCCAGGTACCGGACACCTCCCAGGCCCTCCTACCCGACCTGGCCCCCCGCGAAGTGGAAATTCGAGGCACCCTGGAAATTGCATTTCCGTCGCTTCAGCGTCAGCCACTTGTTGGCTTCAATCCGCCCCCCCTGATTCCCCAGATTCCACCGGACCGACAGCCCTACATCGAACCCTACCGACAAGCAGCCGCCTCGCCAGCTCCGGCGGCCCGCCAGCGGCCCCAACCGCCACCCATTGCGACCATTGGCCGCGGCCATCCAGCTAACGGACTGTTCGAAAGCACGCTGGGACGCTACCTCACCCGTACGTTCAACGGCTTTCTGGAATATTCCCTGCACGAAAAGGTGACGCCTTATGCGGCCCTGATCTATACCGGTAGCAGCGGCTTTCAGCCATTTGCAGCGCGTCCAGAAGTGGCAACTCCCTACGATCTGCTTACGACCCGAACCGGGGTGATCTATACTGGACGCCTTCAGGCCACGCTGGAAGTAGGCGGCGCCTTCCATAGCTACCGTCTGTACGGGCTGGTTCGCGAGCTTCTCTATAGCCCTCCCCGTCGCGAAAATCAGAACGGCTATGCGGTGTTTCATCTGGCTTCCGCCGTACAGGATGACCTGGAAGGCTATCTACAGCTGCGCCTGAGCAGTAGTCGTTACGCTACGACCTATCCGGCCGGCTTCTTCCGAAGAACCCGCGCGACCGAAGTAGCTACCCTGGAGCGTCGACTGGACCTGAACGGTGCCTTTAGCTATCCATTGGCTACCGGCACCTTGCATTTTGACCTGCAGGGCCATATCGCTGGCGTCAATCCGCAGGCATTTCTGGAGTCCGACGTACGCTCAATCGCCGTTGGCCTTGCCTGGCAGTTTGCTCCTGCGCCCACACTGCAGGTACAGATAGGCGGACGCCTGCTGGGCATGGAGGCCACGCCCACAGGAACCCGAGCACTCTACCTCTCGCCCCTTATCGAACTGACGCTGTTTCCGGCATCCGGCACCCGACTGTATATTCGCCAGCAGCCTTCCCTGCAGGCCTATCGCCTTGATGAATTACTCCAGGAAGTGCCTGTACTTGATGACCACCTCATACCTCAGCCTGCCCTGCGCAGTATCGATCTGGAAGCCGGCGGCGAATTCTTTCTTGGTGTATTTCGACTTCGGACGGCGGCTGGCTTTATCGAAGCCCCCCTGGAGCGGTATGCCTACCGGAGAAGGCGATCGTTTGCGCCAGTCGCTCCGGTTACATGGCTGAGCTACGCCAGGCAGCGTCGCTTTTATATCGATGGGGAAACCTCCCTGACTTTACCCTCCGGCCTGCAGGCCTCCCTGGGACTGCGTTTCCAGTACGCAACCCTGGTGGAAACCCGTCAGCTCATCTCGTACGAACCGAACGTACAGGCGCACCTGCTTCTGAGTTACCGATTCGCCCGGCATCGGGGCTTTATCCAGGTACTTGGGCGATACGAAGGCGTTCGGTATGCTGCCCTGAACCATCAGTACCGGCTGTCGCCCTATCTGGATCTCGACCTGCTGGCCACTTACCAGCTTACGCCGGCAATCGGCCTGGTTGTACGTCTGGAAAACCTGGCGCCTGCCCGTTACCGCACCCAATGGTTTGATTATCCCGAGCCTGCTGCCATCCTCAGTGCCGGCATGAGAATTCGCTGGTAGGCTTGGATTCTATGCCGCTTTGGTTGTAGTTTTAAGCGACTGAAGGTCAACCTATAAGCCCATGGAGACCCCCACCCCTGAACAGGTAGCAGAAGCGCTTGCTGAGCTGGTGCAGGATGCCCTGATGCGAGGAGAGTCGGTACAGATTCCCGGACTGGGAACGTTTTACGTAAACCATCGCGGCAGCACAACCGAACGTCTGCCCGATGGCCGCGTAGTACTGCACCCGCCGTGTGATCTGCCTGCCTTTACCCCGGAAGCTTCCTGACCTGCCATTAACTGTGCGAACATATGCCCGAAGCCCTGATCAATCGGTTGGCTGAACGTCTTGGCTGCTCTCCGGAAGCTGCAGCAACCGCCCTGCGTCAGTTCGTCGAACAGCTTCATCAACAACTGGAACAGGCAGGGCAGGCCACTGTGGCCGGGCTGGGTCGTTTCATTCGGACGGAACAGGGTTTGCAATTTGAACCTGACACTTCACTGGCTCAGGCTGTCAACCACCGCTTTGCCGGTCTGGAGCCGGTTACTGTGGAACCCCCCGCTGCCCAGCCCTATCGAAAGACAGAAGTTGTGCCCCCTGAAGAAGAGCCGACCGAAAAGGCTTCGCCGTTCTACGAGGTAACAGGTGAACAAGAAGCGGAGCCAGCTTCCCCTGAGGCAACCGCCCAGGAAACCGAGCCAGCGGCCGAAGAACACCAGACAGAACCTGCCTCTGAACCAGCGCCGATCGACACCCCCCAACCAGCTCCGCAACCAGACGAGCCGCCACTGCGCCCTCCACGTCCACCGCGCATCCGCGTCGAGGAGCACCGACGCCGGGGATTGCCTGTATGGATTCCGGCTGCGCTCTTGATTGTCGTGTTTGGTGTGGTCGCTGTCTGGCTCCTGTTCTTTTCGCAGCCCTCACCCCGAGAAGCTGTTCCCCCTGCTCCGGTACGCGCCGAGACAGAACAGTCTCCCGCACCGGAAACAACCGCGACCGCTACTGCTACTCCAGCCGTAACCGACACAGTCAGCGCAGCTACTGAGACGCCGCCTGCCGAAACGTCGGCTCCGGCGGCTCCTCCGACCAGCAATTATGCCCTGATCGTCGGCTCGGTAACCAGCCAACGTGCTGCTGAGCAACTTGCCGCACGCTTTCGCCGTACGCTGTCCGAGCACGGACTACCGGTAACCATCGTTACGGTAACCAACAATGGAACTACCCGGTACCGGGTAGCCGTTGGGCGATATCGTTCGACAGAGGAGGCCCTGACCGCCAAACGCCAGCTTGGCGAAGTGTTGCCTCCGGATGCCTGGGTACTACGGCTGCCTTCAACGACGCAATGACCCTGACAATTATGGTGCTGTTACAAGCCGTCTCGCTACCAGCCGATACGCTTCAACCGATTACTTCCCCCGCTGCCACCATGTCGCTACTCGACATTCTGGTACAGGGCGGGTGGATCATGATCCCCATCGGACTCCTGTCGCTGCTTACCATTTACTTGATCGTAGAGCGGCTCATCACCGTACAACGCGCCAAGATTGATCCCCGCCAGATCATGGAGCGTGTGCGCGACTATGTAGAAGCCGGCGACATTCGAGGTGCGCTGGCCTATTGCGAGGCCCAGGACAAACCCATTACGCGTATTCTGCGCCGCGGGCTGGAACGCCTGGGCCGTCCTATCTCAGAAATCCGCGATGCTGTAGAAGCAGCCGGCAAGTATGAAGCTTTCGAGCTGGAAAAGCGCATGGATATGCTGGCCAGCATTGCGGGCATTGCTCCTTTGTTGGGCTTTCTCGGCACGGTCACCGGTATGATTGAAGCCTTTCAGCAGATTCAGAATCTGCAGGGCAACGTAAACCCCAGCGTGCTGGCCGGCGGTATCTGGGAAGCCCTGCTCACAACCGCGTTTGGTCTGGTAGTGGGCATTCTGGCCCTGTTCGGCCACAACTTTCTGCTGACACGTATCAACCGGCTTGTGAACGACATGGAACGCTCCGCGACCGACTTCATCGACCTGCTCCAGGAGCCCGTGCCGCGCCCGCGCCGTCAGCCGGAAACGCTACTCTAAAGAATCCCTGCAAGCCATGCCGCTGGACTTTTCCACTGCACGCAAGCCGTTGACCACTTTTGCCCTGGCCGGACTGGCGGATATTGTGCTGTTGCTGCTCATTTTCTTTCTGTTGACCTCCAGCTTCATTCCCCAGTTCGGCATCCGGGTCAACCTGCCTCGCGTCGAAGCCGGCGCGCCCACGCAGGCGCAATATGTGACCGTTATCATTACCGAAGACGGCCGCTTCTACGTCGAGCAGCAACAGGTGGCTCGCGAAGACCTTCTCAGCACACTACGGGCAGTGAAAGGAGACCGTGCTACCCTGGTACTTCGTGCTGATCGTAAAGCAACCGTCGAACAATTTGCCTATGTAGCCAGCACGGCCAAAGCACTGGGCATGACCATTCTCATGGCTACTGAACGCCCCGACGTAAGCCCCCGTCGTTGAAGCTCAGCGCAAAAACCACGATTCGCGATCCAGGGAGCGATACTGAATGGCTTCGGACAGGTGCTCGGGGCGGATCTGTTCACTTCCGGCCAGGTCAGCGATCGTGCGTGCCACTTTCAGAATACGGTCGTAGGCCCGTGCACTCAATCCCAGACGGTGGATGGCCATTTTCATGAGCTGCTGCCCTTCGTTATCCAGTTTGCAATAACGGCGCACCAGACGCGCCGGCATCTGCGCATTACAATAAACCCCCGGCACCTCCCGAAATCGCTCCGCCTGCCGCTCTCGCGCTGCCACTACACGCGCCCGAATGGCCGCCGAGGGCTCTCCCTCCTGTTTCCGACTCAACTCCTCAAAGGGCACCGGCGTCACCTCAATATGCAAATCAATACGATCCAGCAGCGGACCGCTGATCTTCGACAGGTAGCGCTGCACCTGAGGCGGTGTGCATACACACGTGCGTCGTGGATCGTTCAGGTGCCCACACGGACAGGGATTCATGCTGGCCACTAACATGAACCGCGCAGGATATTCAATGGAAAAACGTGCCCGACTGATCGTAATACGGCCTGCCTCAAGCGGTTGCCGGAGCACTTCAAGCACCTGACGCTTGAACTCCGGCAACTCGTCCAGAAACAGAACCCCGTTGTGGGCCAGCGAAATCTCACCGGGCATAGGATGTGCTCCTCCCCCACAGAGCCCGGCATCCGAGATCGTATGATGCGGCGCCCGAAACGGCCGCCGGGCAATCAGCCCCACACCATCTAACTGACCACCCACCGAATGAATCTTGGTGGTCTCCAGGGCCTCTTCAGGAGACAGCGGTGGCAAAATGGTCGGCAGTCGTTTGGCCAACATCGTCTTGCCGGCACCGGGCGGCCCTACCATCAGCACGTTGTGCCCGCCCGCCGCCGCTACCTCCAGCGCACGCTTGACGTTCTCCTGGCCCCGTACGTCCGCAAAATCCACATCGTACGTCTGCGCCTCGGCAAACAACGCCTTGAGATCCCGCTGAAATGGCGTTCTCGTAACCGCCCCCGTCAGCAAATCCACGGCCTCCTGCAATGAAGCGACGGGATACACCTCCAAGCCCTCAACCAACGCTGCTTCCTCAGCGTTGGCCTGTGGTACGATCACGCCGCGACGCCCATCGCGTCGTGCCTGAATGGCAATGGGCAGGATCCCCCGTACAGGACGCACCTTGCCATCCAGTGCCAGCTCCCCAACGATTACAAATGGAGCCAACGCCTCCGAACTTGGACGTCCCTCGCTGGCCGCCAGTAACCCCAGTGCCATGGGCAGGTCGAAGGCGGCCCCCTCTTTGCGCAGATCAGCCGGCGCCAGGTTTACCGTAATGGCCCCCCGCGGCAGCGGCAGACCGCTGTTGCGTAACGCCGCCCAGATACGATCTCGGCTTTCTCGCACTGCCCCATCGGGCAATCCAACCACCGTGTACCGCGGTAATCCTGACTCGATATGCGTTTCGATTTCCACGGGAATGGCCTCAATCCCCAGCGTTGTGCTGCTCCAGACCCGGCTTAACATGGCAGCGAATACGTGGCGCTTGTTCTTTTTCTGTAAGACACCACGAGCTGTTGTCTGCAACGCTCATTTTTCTGAATAAACTTTTGCCGAAAAGTTTGCCGAAATTGTAGCGATCTGTTGGCTTACCTGTACTTTTCGGAGGAGCGCAAATGAAGCGGATTACCGGCAATGATTTACGGTATCACAGGCAATACGCAGAAGGAGCAACTCTGGAGACCTGTTGCCCAATTGCTTCGGTGGCTGGAAGCGCAGGGCCTCGAAGCCCGTCTGCATCCAGCAGTAGCCAGGGGTCTGGTCGCGCGTGGCCTGCTCCCTGAAACCGAAGTAGCCTCCTTGAAGGCCCAGGACCTGGCCGCTGAAGTAGATATCCTGCTCTCATTTGGTGGGGACGGCACCTTGCTCCAGAGTGCCCACCTGGCAGGTCGCCGAGGCACGCCTGTACTGGGCATCAATATCGGCCGCATGGGCTTTCTGGCGGACGTGGAAGTAGAGCAGGTACGGGAAGCCATCCGGATGATCGAGGCCGGGAACTATCATCTGGAAGCCCGTATGGTCCTCGAGGCCGAGCTGGAGGATGGACCGCTTCCGGAGCTTCCCTGGGCCCTGAACGAATTCGTGATCGACCGCAGTGGTCTGGCCGGGTTGATCACGATCGATGTCACCGTTGACGGGGTCATCCTGAACCGTTACTGGGCTGACGGCCTTATCTTCTCGACGCCGACCGGCTCCACCGCTTATTCGTTGTCGGCCGGCGGGCCCATTGTATCCCCGGCCTGCGAGGTGGTCATCCTGACTCCGATTGCCCCCCATACCCTGACGCTACGTCCCATCGTGCTTCCTGCTTCGGTAGAGATCGAGGCGCGCGTTTATACCGGAGGTCAGCCCTACGTGCTGGCCGCCGACGGCCACAGTCAGCTTATCCACCGTGAAGGCCAGCGTATCACCATCCGAAAAGCGGCACATACCGTAAATCTCGTCAAACTACCCGGCCAGCATTACTTCCAGACACTACGCACCAAGCTGATGTGGGGCGCTCGTTAGCCGGCGGTCGGACGCTCAGTCGCCATGCGCACGGCAAACCGGCGCAGGTAATCCTCCGGCGTGATTAGCTCGGTTTTAAGCACCACCTGTCGGGGCTCCAATTTGTCTTCACTTTCAATGGCTTCAATAAGTAGTTCGACCGCCCGCCGCCCGATTTCTCGCGCCGGCTGGCGGATGCAGATATGGGGATAGACGTAAAATTCGTTCAATCCGCCTTCGCTGAAAGAAATCAACTGAATGCGGTCCAGCAAAGCCGGATCACGTTCCCACATGGCTGCCCGGATGCCCAGCGCTACCGGAAACGTAACGGCAAAAATCACTTCAGGCAGTTCCTTCCGCTGCAACAGGCGCTTGAACGCATAATAGCCATGCCATTCATCAAACCCCCCTTCGACGATCCATTCAGGCCGAACCGGAATGCCGGCCTCACGCAATGCCGCCTCATAACCAGCGCGACGCTCGCGACCAATCAGTACCGTCGAGGGACCTGCCACGTGAGCAATCTTTCGATATCCTTTACGGATCATATAGGCAATGGCCTGATACGCACCTTCCCGATCATCCACAACCACACGACTGAACCCCCTTCCCTCAATAGCACGGTCAAAAAACACAAGCGGCACCCCCATCTGTTGCACCCGTTCATACACCTCACCCTGAAACGCTTGCTGTGAGACCGACACCAGGAGCCCGTCAACCCGCATAGCCAACAGCCGCTCAATATGCTGACGCTCCCAATCGGCCCGCTCCTGCGAGACAGCCAGCACAATGCCATATCCACGGTGCATGGCGGTCTCCTGAATGGCCTCGACCACCGTCGCCATAAATGCGTACGTAATCTTTGGTACGACGACACCCAGCAGGTACGAGCGGCGCGACGAAAGCGATCGAGCCAGCAGGTCAGGTAAATACCCCATCTCGGCGGCGGTCTTCTTAACGAGCTCGCGCGTTTCTCTGGAGATGTCCGGATGATCCCGCAGTGCTTTCGAAACGCTCACCTTACTCAGGTTCAGTCGCTCGGCTATGTCGGCCAGTCGAACCCGTTTTGTTGACATAGACAGGCATGCCATTGGTTCTGCTTTACCATTATATGAAATTTACCACTACAGTTGCGGCAGATGCTAATGGAATCTGTGCCCCTGCTGCGCTCATAGCGCCGGCCTTCCCCATACCACCTGATCGAAATGCACTACATGAGGAGGCAACGGCTTTCAAACCTTCGTGAAACCCACAGGCCAACGCAACGTTTGTTGCCTCTGGCAGCCCAGTCGGTGTATATTTGAGTCCGCTGGCTGGTCAGGTAGCTCAGTTGGTAGAGCACGGGACTGAAAATCCCGGTGTCGGCGGTTCGATTCCGCCCCTGACCACTT